>JBBWZU010000311.1:0-13981 GCA_039649225.1 Hyphomicrobiales bacterium
AACCTGACTTGCGGTATGCCGCGCATTCCCGGCAACGTTAGTATTTGTCCTCACCGTTCGCATTAATACGACATAAAGCCGCCTGCACGTTAGGTGTCAGCCCCGTTGTTCTCGCACAAGGGCGTCACTTCCATGGAACAGCCGAAGCGCCATTCCGTATCCAGCACGGGCTTTCGCTTGTCGATCAGGATCGTCGTATTCGGTGCGCTCGGCGCGCTCGGGCTTCTGGCGGTGGGCAAGTTCGGTTGGGAGGCAAGCCGCGCGAGGGACGTCTATGCGCGAACCGTCGACCAGCGCGAGTTCGACAAAGGTGCCAACCAGTTCATCACTGGCCTGTTTGAAGTGCTGATGGAGCGCCTGTTCACCAACAACGGCCTGCAGGGTGCAAATCCGGCGGATGCCTCTGTCTACGCCGAAATCGAAAAGCGCCGCAGGGTCGTGAAGGACAATTTCGAACCGGGCGTTGCCGCGCTTCGTAGCCGCGACTTTCCGAACAAGCAGGCGCTGATGCAGGAACTCAACAGCGCGATCGAGAAGGCCAATGATTACCGCAAGCAGGCAGACGCAGCGCTCAAATTGCCACGCGACCAGCGCAACGAGAACCTGGTCAAGACGTTCATCCCAACCATCACGACTTCGGTGAACGCGTCGCTGAACGTCTGGTTCTCCGCGCTTTACGCCACGGCGAAGACCGATCCCGCACTAGCGCGGCTCGCGAGCATCAAGGAGCTCGGCTGGCGCATGCGCGACATGGCAGGTTCCGAGCGCTCCATTATTGCGTCGGCCATTGCTTCGGGCGCGGCCATTCCGGCCGAAGGCGTGACCAACGCTACCGCGTTCCGCGCGCGCGTGTTCGTGCTGCGGGACCAGTTGCGTAACCTGACACTCGATCCTGACACCGATCCGGCCATCATCGCAGCGATGAAAAACGCCGAACAGAAATACTACAAGGATTTCCTCAACCTTGCGGACGAGATGCGCAAGATCAGCGCAAGCGGCGGACAATATCCGATGACTGCGTCGCAGTGGGTCGACACCTCGACGCCGCAGCTCGGGTCGCTGCTCGAAATCATGTATGCGGCCGGCAAGGCAAGTGAGGCCTACACGGCGCAGCTCAGCAGCTCGGCGTTCCGCGACATGCTGACTGAGCTTGGCTTTCTCCTGCTGTGCGTTCTGGTCGTGTGCGCTGCGATCGGCACCATCATCTTCCAGGTCACCCGTCCGCTGACGGCGCTGTCGGGAGCCATGCGTGAACTTGCCGACGGCAATTTCGATGTCGTGCTGCCCGGCCTCGGACGCCGGAACGAGGTCGGCGACATGGCCGCGGCGGTCGAGATGTTCAAGGTCCGGGCGACCGAAAAATCAAGGCTCGAGACCGAGGCAAAGCAGGCCGAAGAAGCAAGCAGCTCCGCGCAGCGCCGCAAAGACAGGCATAAGCTCGCGGACGATTTCCAGGCCACGGCTGGGGCAATCATCGAGATCGTATCCTCGACTTCGACCCAGCTCGAGGCGGCGGCAAACAGGTTGACCAAGACCGCCGAAACCACGCAGGCGTTTTCAGGAACGGTCGCTTCCGCATCCGAACAGGCCTCCGCCAACGTTCAGTCGGTTGCCTCGGCGACCGAGGAGATGACGTCTTCGGTGAACGAAATCGCACGGCAGGTCCAGGAGTCGAGCAAGATCGCCGCGCAGGCCGTGCAGCAGGCGGAAAAAACCGACGCGCGGATCGGAGAACTGTCACAAGCGGCGGGCCGCATCGGCGATGTCGTGAAGCTCATCACCGCCATCGCCGAGCAGACCAACCCGCTGGCGCTCAACGCCACCATCGAGGCGGCACGCGCCGGCGAAGCGGGGCGCGGCTTCGCGGTCGTGGCATCGGAGGTCAAGCAGCTCGCGTCGCAGACCGCCAAGGCCACCGAAGAGATCGGTACGCAGATCGCCGGAATGCAGAATGCGACGCAGGACTCCGTCTCCGCCATCAAGGAGATCGGCGGCACGATCGGCCGCATCGCGGAAATCGCCTCCCTGATCTCCGCCACGGTCGAGGAGCAGGGGGCGGCAACGCAGGAGATCGCCCGCAATGTCGGCGAGGCCGCGAAGGGGACGGCGCTGGTCGCCTCGAACATCTCGGACGTCAATCGCGGCGCATCCGAAACGGGCTCGGCTTCCGCACAGGTTCTCTCGTCGGCACAATCGATGTCGAGCGAGAGCACCCGCCTCAAGGTCGAAGTCGAAAAATTCCTCTCGACGGTACGCGCCGCGTAAGAGCAACGGGCACGTATCTTCGAAAACCGCGCGGATGCCGTCCCACCCGGCGTCCGCGCGACCTTTCTTTTTTAGCTGAGAGTCCGCCCGGCGCCCTTGCCGGCGGACTGTAAGGGCGTACAACTTGAAATAGCCGTCACATTGGAGGTGCGCCATGCGGACGCGGAGAGAGGCGGCTGCCCTCGCGGTCGCGGCATTTGCAACAGCCTGGACGAACGCCAGGGCAGGGGCGCAAACCCCATCAGTCGCTGCCACATTGTGTCCGACCGGCAAACTCCGCGCCGCTGTTATCGCCTCCAATCCTGTCTTGGTGACCCGCGGCGCCGACGGAGTTCTCGGCGGTGTTTCCACGGTCGTTGCCCGAGCACTGGCTGCGCATCTCGGCGTGCCAATCGAGCTTGTGCCCTACGACAATCCCGCACGCTACAACGAAAGCCTCGCGACGGATGACTGGGACATCGGGCTCGCCGCGCGCGATCCCTCGCGCGCGGAGCACCTGGCTTTCAGCATGACATTCATGGAAGTGGACAATGGCTATGTCGCGCGCCCCGGCGCGGCGCCGGCCAGCGCCGAGGACGTGGACCGTTCCGGCATAAAAATCGCGGTGGCGCAGGGAAGCGCCCCACATGCGGTGTTGCGGCGCCTCATCAAGAATGCCGAGATCATTCCGGTACCCGGCGGGTTCGAGCCGGCACGCGAGGCGTTGGCCACCGGAAAGGCGGATGTTTACGGCGAGAACCTCCACCTCGCCCGGCGTATCGCCGATGCATTGCCTGGTGCACACGTGTTGCCTGGACGCTTCAACGTTGTCGAAATGGCGATCGGAGTGCGAAAGCGGGCCGCCTCCGTGCTGCCCGCTGTCGACGCGTTTGTGAGCCGAATCCGCCGCGATGGCGCGGTACAAAAAGCCATCGCCGAAGCCGGCCTGCACGGCGTAAGGGTCCCGTAGGTAACGCGCAGTTTCGGGCGCGAAGATACCTCGTCTAAACGGCTGAGCCGCTCGTCTCCAGAATATCGAACCCGCATAGCCGGTCCACCATATAGATCAGGCCGCGTTCATCCAGCATCACGTCGTTGCTCTGCGGCGCGGCGTGTCCGCCGGCCGGATCGGGAATGAAAAACCCGACCTCGCGCGGCGCGGCTGGATCGGCGACATCGATGATGCGCAGGCCGCCGCTGAACCAGACGGCGTGGATCAACGTGCCGGTCATCGCCTCGTGGAATTGATGCGCGCCGAAGCGCATGCCGGCCTTGCGGGCGAACGGCGAGTCGATCTCGCTCACCTCGAACAGCCCGAGCGGCTTGATGGCGGCAGGATCGCTGACATCGAAGGTGGAGATGCCGGCGTGCAGCCGCCCGCGCCGCGCCTGTTCCTCGGTCGCGCTCTGCGCCTGGTCTTCCTCGTCGATCGCAACCGCGATGCGCTTGCCGCCGATGCGGTCCGGCACCGGCATCACGGTGTGGGTCGGCTCCGGGAAGGGCGGGTGATAGTTGTAGGAGCCGAGACTGCGCGGGCGCGCGATGTCGGCGCAATCGACCACCCAGAAGCCGCCGTGCCAGCAACTCGCCCAGAATTCATCGCCAAAGCGCAGCGCGTGATGCAGCCGGTGGCGCTTGCCGGACCATGTCGGTGTCTCGCCGCCCGCGATGTGCTGGCCCGGCATCCACCAGCGCGAGATTTCCTTTGGCTGGCGCGGATCCGCGATGTCGTAGCTGACGAGGATGTTGCCGACGAAGCCTTCCATCTCGGTCGAGATGTAGGCATAGCGCGCATCCATCGCAAAACGATGCACGCCGATGCCGCCGGTCTTCTGATAGGCGATCAGCTTCGGCTGCGCCGGATCGGCGACGTCGTAAACCTTGAAGCCGCCGTTCTGGTAGCGCTGCGCGGCGGCAGCTTCCACCTCGCGCAGGTCCGTTTCGCTGACATTCATCTTCGCGGCGAGCTCCGCGGCACTCGGCTCGCGCCCAAGCGCGGCGACAAGCGCGGCGCGCGCCGCCGGCAGCTGTTCGGCACGACGCCCGATCTTGCTCATGTTGCGTTCATGATTGACGATCATCACGTTGCCGACGACGCGGACCTTATGGCTGTGCGAGGCCGGATCGTCGAGCGTGATGGTGGCGACCACGCGCGGATGATAGGGATCGGCGATGTCGATGATGGTGGTGCCGAGCCGGTCCTTGTTCGGGATGTGGCCCACATAGGCGTGATGGCCCGCGATCGTCACCTGGCCGGCGCCCGCAATGTCGAGATGCGCGAGGCGGCGAACGTTGTGCGCCAGCGCGCCGGTGTCGGTCTTATTCATCAGTCGAGCTTTGCTCCGGCGGCCTGCACGACCGCGCGCCATTTGGGAATTTCAGTTTTGATGTAGGCGGCGAATTCTTGCGGCGACGACCCGACCACGTCGACGCCGAGCCCGATCAGCGCCTTGCGGGTTTCGGGATCGTTCAAGGCCGTGATCGCGGCGCGATGCAGCATCTGGATCACCTCCGGCGGCGTGCCGGCGGGCGCCACCAGACCGTGCCAGGTGGTCGCGTCGAACCCGGCAAGTCCGAGTTCCGCGACGGTCGGAATATCGGGAAGCACCGCAGTACGCGTCAGCGTCGTCACGGCGAGCGGACGCACCAGCCCGTCCTTGATGTGGCCGACCACGGAGGCGGCGGTCGCGAACATCATCTGCACATGGCCGGCGATCACATCCTGCAGCGCGGGCGCCGCGCCCTTGTAGGCGACGTGCACGATGTCGACGTGCGCCTGGGCCTTGAACAGTTCGCCGGAGAGGTGCGCAGCGGCGCCATAGCCCGAGGAGGCAAAGTCGAGCTGGCCGGGCTTTGCCTTCGCAAGCGCGATCAGCTCGGCCATCGATTTGACGGGCAAAGCAGGGTTCACCACCAGGATATTGGCTTGCGAGCCGATCAGGCTGATCGGCGCGAAATCCTTCTCGGCGTCGTAGCCGACCTTCTTGTAGAGACTCGCATTGGTGGCGAGGATCGAGTTGTTGCCCATCAGCAGCGTGTAGCCGTCGGGCGCCGCGCGCGCGACGAGTTCGCCCGCGATGTTGCCGCCGGCGCCGGGCTTGTTCTCGATCACGATCGGCTGCCCGAGCAGTTCGCCGATCTTCTTGCCGACGATGCGCGCCAGCACGTCGCTCGGACCACCCGGCGTGAAGGCGACGATCAGGCTGACCGGTCGCGTCGGATACTCGGCGGCTGCGGCGGGCGCAAACCACAGGCCTGTCGTGGCCATTATGAGGAATGCAGAGAGGATTCGGCGGATGTGCATTGTCGGCTGTTAGCATGCCGAGCCGATCGAGTCAGCGGCACTCCTGCATGACTGCCGCTCATTCCCGCGCAAGCGGGAATCCAGATCTTTCTTTCCTTGGCCCTGGATCCCCGCTTGCGCCGGGATGAGCGGAACATGTCGGGCGTCAGAGCGGTTTGTTGGTGCCGACAACGCGAACTTCGTCGCGGCCGAACTCGGCGATCTCGCCGTTCATGCCGCCGGTGAACAGGCCGTACCAGACGGCGGGTTTCATCTGCATCGCCTTGCGGTTCAGCACGATCTCGGTCGGAGCAACGATCTTCCAGTAGCCCTTGTCGGATTTGGTGATTTCGCAATCAGAAATCCGGCGGGCCGATTCAACGATCGGCAGGAATTCTGCCACGTCCAGCACATAGAGGATGACCATCTCATGGCTCCGAGATCAGCTCTTCGACGAGCTTGGCCTTGCGGCGCCAGACGGTGTCGATGTCCCGGAGACGGTCGCCGCCCGCGCGCAGTTCGTCCTCGGCCTGCATGGCAGCTTCGAGCGTCAACTTGGCGTCGACCTCATCGATTACTTCGACGTCGCGCAGCCGGAGCGTGATCTCGATCGGATAGCCGTTCGGGTCGCGGAAGTAGATCGATTCCAAAATCTCGTGCCGGGTATAGGGTGAGACGATCAACCCACGGGACTCAAGCGTCGTCTTCCATTTGTGCAGCTCTTCTTCGGTCGGCACGCCCCAGGCGGTATGGGTCGCCGCATAGAAGTGGTGGTCCTCCGGCAGATAGCGCTCGGGCCGGTCGGTGTCGATGTAATAGAAGAAAGCGATGGTCGCGCCTTTGCCGGCATCGAAGAAAAAGTGGAGGAAGTCGGGATGGCCCGGCGCGCCCCATCCCCGCGCGCTGATGGTGTGCACCAGCGGCAGCCCAAGAATGTCGCGGTAGAACTCGACTGTCTCCCGCAACTTCCAGGTCGGCCTTGCGGTGTGGTCGACGCCGTCAAGGCGGAGCTGCGTGCTGTCTTCGACGGCGCGCCGGAGCTTGGCGACCTCGACGTCCTTGGTCCGATAGTCCCGCTGGGTCGTATACGCGCTGTCGGAAGCTGCTTTTTCGTGCAGTGTGTCCTTCACGGCCATGATCTTTCTCCGTCCGTAACCTGTTCCGCTAGGCGGCGCGCACGGCGAGCGCCAGTGATGCTTCTTCTCCCTGCGCTGCGGCCTCCAGCCTGCGCCGCGACGCGTCGGGGTGCAGGAACAGGAAGCCGGCGAGGCCTGTGACGACGAGCACGGCGGCGCTGACCAGGAACGCCTGCGTGTAGCCGAGCGCGACAGCCTGCGGGCCGGCCGCTTTCAGGACGAAGCCCACGACCGCCGGCGAGATGAAGCCGGCGACCGTGATGACCGAATAGGTAACAAGCAGCGCTGTTCCGCGCTGCGCCGTCGGCGCAACTTCGCTCACCATCGCCGGGCCGAGCACGAACGTGATCATCGGCAATTGGAAGCCGAGCGCGAGCAACGCGACCTTGAGAAAGCCGGAGCCTTCGACTGACATCGCGGCTGCAAAGCAACATCCGGCGAGGACCAAGCATCCCGCATTCACGATCGCCCGCGCCGTCCGTGACGTTGCTCCCCGGCGCAGGGCACGCTCCGAAAGGAGCGAAAGACCGATGACGATGACGGGTTGCACAGCATGCATCGCCGAAACCACCCACCCGACAGCCCGCGCGTCATAGCCGAGGCCCGTTTGCAGAAATGGCGCCAGCCACGCGATGGAAAGTCCGACCATCCAGTATGAGCCGAAGCCCACGATGTAGCTTCCGATCATCGTGCGGTCGAACCAGAGGCTCGACCACGGTACCCGGGCCGGCGCTGCGCCCGGCGCGCTCGGCGCGTGCACCGAGATCGGCCCGTCCGCGCCGAACATGAGCCACGCCACGATCCAGACGACGCCGAGCAGGCTGCACAGCAGGAAGGCATAGCGCCAGCCGTAATCGACGATCACGTAAGTCAGGATCGGGGCGCCGACAAGAAATCCGACCGAGGTTCCCTGAATGATGATCGCGGTCGGCAGGTTGCGCTGCTTGCTTTCGAACCAGCTATGCGCGGCCTCATAGGCGCTCGGCGTTCCCGGGCCTTCGCCGATGCCGAGCAGAATGCGGCAGGCGACCAGCACCATCAGGCTGGAGGTGAAGGCGATCGGCGCCTGCGCGATCGACCAGATCGCGACGAGCGCGACCAGCAGCCACTTCGATCGGACGCGATTGATGACGAAGAGCCCGACGATCACGCCCGAGACCGCATAGAGCCAATAGAAGCTGCTGGCGACCAGGCCGTATTGCGCCGGATCGAGCTGCAATTCCTTCATGATGGGGACGGCGGCGAGGCCGAGAACCAGCTTGTCGAAGAAATTGATGACGCTGTAAAAGAACAGTAGCGTGACGACGATCCAGGCCTTGCGCCGGTCGATAGCAATCCCCTCGTTCCCGGTCATTGCGTGCTCCCATGTGTGTTTTGTTGTTTTGATGATTTGGCGACAATCAAGCTGCTTGCGACGGATTGGTCCGTTTCTTCAAAAGTGTCCCTTCGGTGAGATTTTTCGGCGAAAGGAAGTAGCCCGCGCCCGGTGCGACGGCCTCGAGGTCGAGCGCCGTCAGCATTTTGCGTGTGGTGCAGATCGCCGCTGAGGTGACCGGCAGACCGAGCCTGTCTTCGACGGTCTGGATCGCGGCGAGCGAGGGCATCTGGACGCAAGCGGACAGGACGACCGCATCGACGCCCGTGACGTCGAGGCGCCGGACGTCCTCGAGCAGGAGGAAGGGATCGCGGGCGCCGACCGCGACATTGTCGGCGATCGACAACGCGATGGAGTCAACGACCGCGACACCCTCGTGGCGGATATAGTCGACCACCAGGTCGGTCAGCGGCCGCATGTAAGGCGTCACCAGCGATATTGCCTTGACGCCGCTGCGCTTGAGCTCATCGACCAGCGCACCGGCCGAGGTGACGACCGCGACTGCGCGACCTTCGTCGGCCAGCACCTTGCCCAACTGGGCTTCGGATTGGCGGTGATAGCCCAGCCCCATCGACATGATAGCGACAAGGCAGGCGTAGCCGACGACATCGACCGGGGCATCGGCGAGTTCGGCCGCACAGCGGATGCTGTCGCGGTCCATCGTGGCAAGCGCGTCTTTGGTGACCTTCTTCATGCGCATGCGGCTCGAATGAAACGTGAAAGTCTCCGATCCGATGCCGGCCGCTTCCCGCGCCCGCAGAATGGCGGGTATCTCGGTCTCCATGGTGGTGTTCGAGCTCGGAACGATCTGCCCGATCCGCTTCAGCACCTTGGCCATCTCACGAGACTCCCGTTGGTTGATCGCTCAAACGAAACGCTTGTCTTCAAGCCAGGAGCGCACATGCCGGCCCGCCTCGGTCTGTCCGTTTGGCGCGCCTTCGGCGATCGGCCGGCCGTGATGGTTGCCGTGCACGCGATGCCGTGTTTTGTCGCCGCTTCCGATCGCGTTGAAGATCGCGTCGGCGTCCTGCGGGAAAACGCTGTTGTCGCCGGTGTATTCGATCATCAGCGTGGGCTGCGTGATCGCGGGAGCGCAGCGCTCCATGCCGGCGTTGGAGGAAAGCGCCGACCAGTTCGACAGCCAGCTCTCCGGCGTGCACACCCGGCCGAACCCGACGCTGCCGTAGTTGGATACGATCGGGTTCGCGCCCCACAACGAGCCGTAGGCACGATCCGAGGGTTCAAGCGTCAGGTCGAAGCAGCGCGGGTCAGCATCGGTCCGCCACACCTGGAAGATCGACGAATAGGCCGCCAGGATGGCATCGGACCGGCTGCGCGCCGCCTTCAGCCGTGCCCGCGCCGCTGCCTTTTTGGCGACCATCGCGTTTGCCATGGCGTCGATGCGCTGCACGCGCGCGCGCTGGGCGGCGCGGTATTTCGCGAGAAAGTTCGCCGCATAGTTCGAGCTTTCAGGCGGGCTTTTGAATCCGTTCGCCGGATTGAAGGCCGAGAGCGTTTCATCCGTCTGCAGCGGGTCAGCTTCGTCGGTGACTGACGGGTCGATCACATTCATCATCAGGCGTCCCTGGCCGAGATGCGCCGAGATGAAAATCATGCCGTCCGCGATCGGCAATTCGGCCTGATCAAGACCGGTCGGCTTGCCGCCCGGTGATCTTTTGATGCGGCCTTCGGCCGGTTGCCCGGCCTGCTGGCAGTAGAACGCCGCGAGCGGTCCGCCGCCCGAGGTTCCTTGCAGCACGCGGTGCCGAAAGCCGGCTTGGTCGCGCAAGAACGCCTGACCGGCGGCGAGATCGAGCAGGGCGGTTTCGTGCTCGAGACGCAGATCATTGCCGACGGTACGCGGTCCCAAGATCCAGGCTGCAGCGCCGCCTTTGAGGATCTCCGGCACCATGTAGTTTGCGACGACCATCTCGCGCGGGTGCATGCTGCACACGACGGTCCGCTCGCCGCCGCGCCGGAACAGATATCCGGTGACGCTCGCGCCGTCGGCAGTCGTCAGAGGATGAACGGTGAGTTGCGTTCCGGCGGGCAATTGGTCGGCGTTCCACTGGGTGGCGCGAAGGCCCGCCGTCGTCGTGGCAACGCGCGGCTTTGCCGCTGTGACGGATGGAGCTGCCATCACGTTCGCCTCCCGGGCGCATTTGTTATCTCGCCTGCCGATATGCAGAAGCCGTTTCGTTATGTCAATCGAATTTTCGACACTGGTGTCGAATTCTTCTTGACTCGGCTTTGATGATTTGAGATCGACAGTGCAACGCGGCCCAAGACTGACCAAAGACCGCAGCTTTCATACCTTGATGGTGAGATCGGGAGGAAACGCAATGCAACGCATGACGGTGCGCAGTCCGATCCCAGGCGTGGTCTATCAATCGCCCGAGCGTTTGCAGTCCTATGTGTCGGCCGGCGTGCTGACCGACGAGACACTCGTCTCGGCCTTTCGCGATGCGGTGCGGCGCTTTCCCGAGCGGATCGCGCTCTCGGAAGTCGGCTGGTCCTGCACCTATGGCGAACTGGATGTGATCACGAACAAGGCCGCGTCGGCCTTCATGCGGTTTGGGCTGGCGCCGCTCGACCGGGTGATTTTCCAGCTTCCCAACTCAAAGGAACTCGTGATTGCGTTCCTCGGTTGCCTGAAGGCAGGCTTGATCCCGATCTGCACGCTCGCGGCGCACCGGCAGATCGAGATCGGCTATCTCGGGGCGCATGCGAAAGCGCGTGCGCACATCGTGCAAGCGGGCGATCCCAAGTTCGACTATCTGGAGTTTGCGAAGGAGATGCGGGCGCAGATTCCAAGTCTCGCCGTGACGATCGCCACCAAAGCCGTGACCGCCAGCATCGGCGACTCAACTTATTCGCTCACGCACATGATCGACGCCGAAGACGCCAATGAAGCCGCACTGCGCGTCGCCGCCGTCAGCCACGATCCGTTCCAGGTCGCGCTGTTCCAGTTGTCGGGCGGGACCACGGACGTTCCGAAGATCATTCCGCGTTTCCACAATGAATATCTCTACACGTTGCGCACGGTCGCAGGCTTCCATGGCCTGGACGAGACGATCGTCGCGTATACGCCGAACCCGATGATGCACAACGCGCCCATGTCCTGCTGCTGGGGGTTGGCGATATTCTTCGGCGGCGAAGTCGCCATCAGCGCTGGGCTGGAGCCTGCGGCCGTGGGGCCACTGCTGCAGGAGCGCAAACCGAACTGGTTCATTCTGCCGCCGGTGGTCCTGCTCCGTCTGCAGGAATCCGGCTGGATGGATCGCATTTCATTCGCCGACGCAAAGGGCCTCGCGACGACCTCGGGCGTCGAACGGCTCAGCAGCTTCGTCGGCGGCGCGCCCGCCTGGGCGATGTTCGGAATGACCGAAGGCTTGCTCGCCTTCTGCAATGCCTCCGACCCGATCGCCGCGCGTCACGGCACTGTCGGTCGGCCGGTCTCGCCGCACGACGAGGTCAAGATCCTGAATCCGATTTCCGAGCAGGAGGTTGGCGACGACGAGGTCGGCGAGCTTGCGGTGCGCGGCCCCTGTACGATCGCGGGTTATTTCGACGCCGTCGAACGCAACAGCGCGGCTTTCACCAAGGACGGATTCTACCGGTCAGGCGATCTCATGCGGACGCAGCTGATCGAGGGACGGCGCTATCTCATCTTCGAGGGGCGTCTGAAAGATGTTGTTTCGCGCGGGGGCGAGAAAATCAACTGTGAAGAGGTCGAGCGGATTGCGATCAATCACCCTTCTGTCGCGGCGATCGCCGTTGTCGCCATGCCGGATCGAAGTTACGGCGAGCGCGCCTGCGCGTTCGTGATTCCAACGGCCGGCAATACGCTCACAGTGCCGGAATTGGGCAAGTTCCTGGAGCAAAAGGGTCTGGCGAAATTCAAATGGCCCGAGCGCATTGAATTGGTGTCCGACTTTCCACTGACATCCTCAGGGAAACTCTCCAAGCCAAAACTGCGCGAGAAGATTTCGCAGATGGTAGCCGCCGAACAGGCTGGCCAGCCTGAAGCCCGCTTGCAGGCAGTCTAGTGCCCCGAACCGAAGGAGTCGGCCGATGCGGATTGCGGTGATCGGTGGTGGACCGGCCGGACTTTACTTCGCGCGGCTTGTCGGCCTGCACACGCCTCAGCACACGGTCGAGGTCTTCGAGCAGAATGCGCCGGACGCGACGTTCGGATTCGGCATCGGCCTTGGCGGGAAAGCGCGCGATCTCATTCATCGTGTCGATCGCCAAGTGCATGACCGGATTGCCGCCGCGATGCTGTTCTCCAACCAGCAGCGCATCCATCTCAACGGCGCCGACATCGTCCTCGATTACAGCGGCCAAGGCGGCGCGATCGGCCGTTTGGAGATGCTGCATATTCTCCAGGACGCGTGCGCCGAGGTCGGCGTTACGGTGCGGCACAATACCCGGATCGAAGACCTTGAGGCCTTTGCGGGATACGATCTGGTGGTTGGTGCCGACGGTGTGAATTCGGTCGTGCGGCGCCTGCATGGCGATGCCTTCGGCACGGAGATTTATCACCTCACCAACCACTTCAGCTGGTACGGCGTTGCGCGCGCGATGCGGCCGGGAAGCCTCGTCTTCCGCACAACGCCCGCCGGGCGTTTCGTCGGACACTACTATCCCTATGCACCGGCCATGAGCACATTCGTCGCCGAATGCGACGCCGCCACCTGGATGAGTGCCGGGCTCGACCGGATGACGGATGATGAGCGCAAAGGCTACATGGAGCGCGTCTTTGCGCCCGAGCTGGCGGGCGATCCGCTCATCGACAACCGCTCGATCTGGCGAAACTTTCCGGTCATCACCAACCGCAACTGGTATGTGGGAAATACCGTGCTGATCGGCGACGCGCTGCTCAGCGCGCATTTCTCGATCGGTTCCGGGACACGGCTGTCGATGGATGACGCCATGGCGTTGTTCGAGGCCATCCGGGCGGGCGGCAGCGTCGCCGAATGCCTGAGCCGTTACGTCGAACTTCGCCAGCCGATCCGGGAGAATTTCCGTGTCGCCGCCGAACGAAGCTTCAACTGGTACGAGCGGCTCGCCGAGATCATGGATCAGGCACCGATCGATTTCGTCCACGATTTCCTGACCCGGACCGGGCGTATCGATGCCAATCGCTTGGCCGAGTATGCTCCGGGCTTCTTCAAGCTCTATTCGGACGCCAAAGCTGCGCAAGTGCGGGCTGTAGGGTAGGGTGGAATCGTTCCGGCCAACACAGAAGTGGGGACGGCGCATGGCCTTGAGCAAAGACGAATGTGCCGCGTTCGCCCGCCACAGCCGCGAAGAGGTCATTTCGACCGCGCCTTTTGTCATACGGCGCGTCGCCCGGTGGGCGGAATGCGACCCGGCCGGCGTGGTCTACACGGGGAATTTCGCCGAGTACATGCTTTCGGCCGTGCATCTGTTCCGCCGGCATGTGCTCCAGGCTTCGTGGCAAGAGATCAAATCCGACCAGAAGGTCGATACCCCGGCCAAGGCCATCGCGATGGTCTTCAATGGATCGCTATGGCCCGATGACGTCTTCGACGTCACCGTGCGGGTCGGCGACATCCGCACGCGCACATTCGACTTCGTGGTGTCGGCCGTGCGCGCCGACGATGGCACGGATGTCTTTACGGGAAGCGTCTCGGCGATCTGCGTGGATGCGGCGGACCGGCGTGTGGCGGCTCCGATCCCGGCGGCGTTGCACGACCTTTTGGAGGGATATCGCACCGACACCGACAGCCGCCCTTAACATTCGTTCTGGTGTTCTCTCGCGCGGTGATTATTCTGCGGCTCCGCGTCGCATTTAATCGCGCAACGAGAATGATCCGTTATGGCCGCTAAGGTTCAACCGACCACGCCGCGCCGCGAATTGGTGCGGCAGGAGCTGCTGACAAAGGCGGCCGAGGTCTTCGAGAAGAAGGGCTACGG
>JBBWZU010000315.1:0-2791 GCA_039649225.1 Hyphomicrobiales bacterium
GCTGCCGCAGGACGGCGACCGTATGCGCGCGCCACTCGGCATAGTTCACGATCCGTGGACCCATGCCGAGTGGATGAAGAATGAGGCGGACAGCGTTGACGGGCTGGCGTAGCAGCTCGGACGAGCAGCCTTCATAGAGTTGAGGCAGCGCGCCGTTCGAAACAACGACGTTCCAATGCCGATCGATCGCGAACGCCGGGTAAGGCTTGTGCGCATGAAGAATCCGGTCGATTGCCAACCGGGCCGAGGCCAATTCCGCAAGTGATCGTTCCAGAAACGCCGGTGCAAAACCGGCAGCCAGGAGCAGGGTGTTCTGCTCTCGGAGCGGAACCTCGAGATGTTCGGCAAGGTGCATGACCATGTCCCGGCTAGGCTGCGATCGCCCGGTCTCGAGGCAAGACAGATGGCGCGTCGAGCTATTTGCCGCGACTGCAAGGTCCACTTGAGTCATGCGCCGCCGCTCCCGCCATCGGCGGAGGAGCACTCCGAATGGAATCTGTTGAGCCGCCATGGGGAAATCCTAGGGTGGTCGGAAGTCGCGCGCCATGACTTCATAGGTCAAGAGAGACGCGCATCGGAGTTCGCTTTTTGACCTCCGAGGTCATCGATTTCCGCGTGTCCCGGCGCCAGATTCCGCCTGTCGAAGACACATGTTCTTCGCGCCGTCGCGCGGAGCAGACCCGTGGAACAAACCATCGCATGGAGGATGCCATGAATAAGGCGCAGGAGCTTGCAGATCGGTACGTGGCGGTTTGGAATGAAGTCGACGCCGCGCGTCGCCGCCAATCAATTGCCGATCTATGGACGCCGGAGGGCGAGCACTACGTCGGCGCACGAGAAGTGCGCGGCTATGACGCGCTCGAAGCGCGAATCGCCGGTTCGCACGAGAAAAATGTTCGGGACGGCGGCAACCGTTTCCGGGCTGCGCAAGACGCGCGCGCATTGCACGATGTGGTGACGTTCCATTGGGAAATGCTACACGCCGATGGCGAGGAGGTCGCCGCGGCTGGGCTTGAATTCCTGATCGTCGACGAGAAGGGCCGCATCCGGATCGATTACCAGTTCGTCCTATAGGTGGCGAAGGATCGCGAGAATACATTCATGCCGGTGACTTATGTGATCAAGTTCGAAATCGTTCCGGAAAAGCGTCAGACCTTTCTCGATCTCTTGAACGGCGTGCTCGATGCCATGCGAAGCGAACCAACGTTCCGTGAGGCCGTTCTGCATGTCGATCCTGAGAACCAGCATCGAATGATGCTCTACGAGACCTGGGAGAGCCACGAAGATGTCGTGACCGTGCAAGTGCAGCGCTCCTATCGCGCGAGGTGGCACGACGCTCTTCCGGAGATACTCCGCGAGCCGCGTGACATTTCGATCTGGATCCCGCTACGGGATGATCGGGCCGCTCCGCAGTGACGGCGCCACGGCTTCAAATCGGCGGCGTTGCGCTGCCGCCGGTCTGAAGCGGCCTGCTGGCAAAAGCCGGCGGGGCTTTTTCTGGCAAGCTTGCCATGGGTGCGGATTGCAATGCGGTTCGTAACGCTGTACGTTCAACAAAATTGGATTTTGTCGAACACGGGATGACCACCATGGCAAAGACATCGGTGAGCAAGGCTACGGCACGCGGGTCAAGGCCGTTGGCGGGAAGCCTGCTTAAGGGGCGCCCGGGACAAACGAAGGTCGTTCAGCGTGATGCGAAGAGCGGTCGGCTTCTCGTCGGCAAGGCACGTTTCGAGGCGGTCATGCGGGCGGCGAAACAATCTGGACTTCTGAACGAGAAGACCGGCCGGATCGGCGGCAGGGTGAGCGCCGCGCTGGTCAAGCAAGCCAAGCGACAGACCGGCATCGAGACCGATACGGATCTGATCGAGTTTGCGCTGGCGACAGTCGCGCTCGAGGATCGTTTTGCGGAGACTTTCAAGAAGTCTCGAGGCAAGGTCGATCCAGAGTTGAAGCTCGGCTTCTGACGTGGTGGAGTTTGATTTCGACGAAGCCCGACGTTGGGCGCGGCTCGATCCACGAAAGACGCTGGCACGGCGAGGCGACGAAGAGCTTCCATTCGCCAATGCGGGCCTGATGGCCGGGCAGGGGTTATTGCTCGACACCTGCGTCTACATCGATCAGATGCAGGATCGTTCGCCGCAGGCGTTGGACGAACTGATCGCGCAGCGACAGGTCAACCATTCGACCGTCGCAATCCAGGAGTTGATGCATACGGTCGGCGTACTGGTGCCGTCGGATGCGCGCACAGCCGGCGTCGTTGCCGAGATCGGAAAGCAAATCAAATCTATGCCGCCGCACCGGATCTTTGCGCCCGACGCAGAGGTCCTGGGAAGAGCGGCGCTGCTATCAGGGATCCTGTGTCGCCTGCAGGGGTACGAACAGGACGGCAAGCTGCGTGCACTTCAGGACTGTCTGCTGTTCCTGCAGGCGCAGAAGCTTGGTTTGGTGGTGCTGACCGCGAATGTCCGCGACTATGATATCCTGCTCCAACTCATCCCGGCGGGGCGGGCGCTGTTCTATCGCCAGAAATGAATTCCGCGCCGCCTGGAGTCCTCGGCGTTTCGTCATCTTCGACGCCGATCATATCACGCTCTGCCCGGCTCGCCGATGACGGCGTGAATGGCTGCCGCCGCGTGCCTCTGCGCAGGTCCTGCGCCGGTTGACGTTGTGGTCGCGCAACGTTCTTATTTCCGAGGCGATGCGGCGATCTGGCTGCTCGCGCTGCGCGAGAACTGCGAGGCCGGCGTGCCGGGATGACGCCGCGCCCTGCAAACCTTCTGCGCCTTCA
>JBBWZU010000330.1:0-6475 GCA_039649225.1 Hyphomicrobiales bacterium
GTCCCAAACCTCTGAGCAAGCACCGGCTCCTCGTAGGTCAGGACAAAGGCGTGGAAGGCGAGCCACATGAGCCCGCCGTAAGCCATCAGACGCCAGTCGCCGAACAGGATCGCCTGGCCCAGAATGACGGCGACTACGGCAACGTATATGGGATTGCGCACGTAGCGATACAGACCCGTCACCACAAGGTTCTGCGTCGGTGCGATCGGCGCCGGCGTGCCCAGCCCTTGCAGAGCAAAGCGCGCAAACGAGTCGACAAGCCCGGGTAAGCCCGCGACGATCAACAGTATCCCGACAGCGCGCGTCGCCTGCAGATCGAGGAACGGCGGCAGAAATTGCCAACGCGTCATCCACCACGGAATGAGCCCCGCCACGACGCTGGGCACGGCCACAAAAAAGAGGGCGGAGCCGAGAATGGCCATCGTCATCGTTCGTCTCCATGCGGGAGCCGGCCACTCAATTTAGCGGAATACGCTTCCGCCTTCGCTCTTCGAGCTACGGCGGACAGGTCGCTATTCCGCCCTACGCGCTAGCGTCGCGCATGACCTGTCAGGGCCATGCCAACGCCGAGGGCGACAAGGGCTCCTCCCGCAATGCGCCTCTGCCAAATCATCGAACGCGGCCGCCTGGCGAGCCAATCCCCGAGGCCGCCCGCGAGGAGCGCGGTCCCGCCAAGCACGAGGAGTCCGGTTGCCTTCTGAATCGCTCCGAGCACGAGCATCTGCTGGCCGGCCGAGCCGCTGGCTGGATCAACGAACTGAGGCAGGAAAGCCAGCATGAACATCAGCACATTGGGATTGGTGAGATTCGCCGCCGCGCCTTCGGAGAACGCGCGAAGAGGCGATGTATTGTCGGACGCCGCAGGTGCAAGATCGGGAGCCGTTCGCCGAAAGAGCAAACGAAGGCCGAGATAGATCAGAAAGAGTGCGCCGGCGTAGCGCAGCACGAGAAACGCAACCGCAGACGATTGAATCAATGCCGCAACGCCCGCCGCCAGAAGCGGGAGCTGAACGACGCCAGCCGATACGGCACCGATCGCAGTCCAAAGCGCGACGCGGCGCCCCTGGCCGAGACCTCTGCTCACGACAAGCATCGTGTCCGCGCCGGGAATTGCCTGCATGGCAAGGACGACCGGGATGAACGTCAGAATCGTTGTCAAGGTCGGCACGATTTTCGCGGTCAGCTGTTTCCAAACTCACGCCGTACATCCGGCGTGTCGTCTTAACTCCCCGATTATCCGGCTGGTTCCTATTCTTCGTCGGCTGCAGCTCCGGGGCGTCGAAACGCTCGCCCTCTCCGAAGAAAGCTGAAAGAATCCGCAAGAAACACGCTGCCTGGGGACCGGTTCTAAGGCCTACGCCTTTGGCGTGCCTCGAAAGCGGGCTCGGTCAAGCTCGTTCATCTGCGTTCCTGATGCCACGGGCGGCGACGCCCTCGCCTTCGATCGGCGTTGGTTCCTGTTCGGCGTATCCACCTACAGCACGAAACGCGCTGGGATCCGCGCCGTAAGCCGCGCGAAACGCGCGGGAGAAGTAGCTGCGGCTGGAATATCCCACGCTGCCGGCGATGACCTTTATCGGCAAGTCGGTGGTGCTGAGGAGTTGGGCACCCAAACGGAGCCGCACCCGCTGCACGAATTCGATGGGGGCTTCGTCAAATGCCGTCGCAAATCGCTCGGCAAAGTTCGAGCGGCTCATACCGGCGACTGCGGCAAGGCTCTCGACCGTGTGCTTGGAGGCCGGCCGCTCCAGAATCTCGATGATTGCCCGCGCCAGACGCTGGTCCTGCAACGCAGCGAAGACCGGAGACGCGACGTTCTTTCCCATAAGATGTCTTCGCAGCAGAAGAATCAGACACTGCTTCATCAGGGCTTCGGCAAGCGCTTGTGTGCCGATGCTGGGCTTGGCGATCTCCGCCCTGAGCACTTCGAAAGCATGCCGAACAAGATTGTCCTTTGCGAGATCCTCGACGATCGGCTCGCGCAGGTGATCGAACAAACCAAAAGCTCCGCCGTAGGTCGCGGAAATTGTCCCACACACCACGAGTACGTCGCGGCTACCGTCGCCTGCCGTAAACGTAACGAGGCCATCGTCGATGACGCGACAAGTATCCTCTCCAAGGGCTTCCCGCGCGCTCTCGCGCGGGTCTCCGAGACTCTGCCTCGTCCTTGCCGGAGCAATCATGATCGCTTGCGGACCGAACGGTCGTTCCTGCTTGTCGCCAACACGCAACGTTCCATGACCATGCAGCACATAATGGACGGTGATGCCCTCCATCGGGGCAAACACAAGCCGCCAACCATGTTTGATTTCACATACCGCAAAGGCGTGCAGGCGCACGGCAAGCGTGACTAGCAGCCGGTCGAGCGTATCCTCGGGCATGCTCAAGGCCTGCAGAATGGTCATTCGCTTAAGTCACAACGGTGATGATGCGATTGGGTTCACGAGGCGAGCGTTCGCACTAGGCCGATATCGCGGCCGTCCTTGACGGTCGACTGGGACCTGTCTCTGTTTGGACGATCAGGCACTCAAATCGGAGGAACGGACACGATCACAGGTTAAAATCAGGCGTTGTGGCGCCGTGGGGGCGTTTGGAAAACAGGAGATTCAAAATGCCAGGCTTTCGAGTGTTGGCAGCGGTCGCGGCAATGACCGTGATGACGACGGGCGCGTGCTTCAGTCAGACTTCCACATCGAGCCAGCAGAGCACCCAAGCCAACAGCGTTGACGCCAAGCGCGTACGCATCGTCTACGAGAACCTGACCGAAACGCAGGTCTTCTCACCGTCGGTGTTTTTCTCGCATAACTCCAGCGCTCCGCCATTGTTCAAGGAAGGACAGCCGGCGAGTTTCGGCCTGATGCGCATCGCCGAGGAAGGAAATGCGGGGCCGCTCTTGTCAGCCGAGATCGTGAAGAAGATCGGCGGTCCGTTCGGAACGGCGGTTCAAGGCATTTCCACGCCTCCGGGGGCAAAGCGATCAATCGATATCGAGGTCACCCGCAATCACCCGATGGTGTCCGGGGCATGGATGCTCGTCATGACCAATGATGGTTTCACGGGCGTGAATGCGTTCAATGCCTATGAGCTGACGCAGCCGCGCGTGCTGGACCTGATGGCCTATGATGCCGGCACCGAGAAGAATAACGAGAAGAAGTCGCACCTGATCGCGATGATGGGAACCGACCGCGATCCGGAAAACGGCGTGGTTGCTTTGCACCAAGGCATTCGCGGCGACGCGGATGCGCCCGCGAGCTGGAAATTCGACGCCAGCAAGCCCGTCGCTCGGATTACGATCTCCCCGATCATGGCGAGCGAAGCAACCAGTTTGAAGTAATTGTCGCAATCGCCCGCGCGAATGATCGCTGCGCCCGACGGGGCCCGGTCGATGAAGACGGAATTACGATGACGCCCATTAGCCGACCGGCCGGCTAATGGGTGTCACCGTAATCCGTGAAGCGGAGGGGACGGGTCAGTGCGCGAACACGATCCATCCGACCATGGCGAAGCTCGCCAATAGCAGAAGCACGTCGAACGGATGCGGCTGACGGCGCCGCGATGCGAGTGCTGTCATCGTCTACTCCCTGTTGTCGAGACGGGTGGTTCCGGCGCGTAACGCGCGCCGGACCCTTCTCGTTGAGGCGTTATGCCGCCTGCTCGGCCTCGATCTGCTTGTTGTCGTTCGAGCTGGCCTTCCCGATCGCGATGTTGCGGGGCTTCATCGCGTCCGGAACCTCGCGCACCAGCTCGATCTTCAGCAAGCCGTTCTCGAAGCTCGCTCCTTTCACCTGCACGTGATCGGCGAGGCTGAAGGTCCGCTTGAAGGAGCGCGATGAAATGCCCTGATAGAGCATCGACTCGGTGTCCTTCACGATCTTCCGGCCTTCGACGGTGAGCGTGTTCTGCTCTGCCGTGATGGTCAGATCCTCCGGCGCGAAGCCCGCGACGGCCAGGCTGATCGCGTACTGATCCTCGCCGGCTCGTTCGATGTTGTACGGCGGATAGTTGTCTTCCGGATTCCAGCGGGCCGAGTTCTCGGCCAGATCGAAGAAGCGATCGAAGCCGATCGAAGAACGCCACAGCGGGGCGAGATCCATCGTGCGCATTTCCATATCCTCCTGTTGAGCAACATGGGCTACGAGCACCGGACACCCATCCGGCGCCCACCTTCCGGCCGGGCCCCATTGGGCGCCCGGGCCACGCCACCGCGTGGCGAAAAAAGAGGTAGAAACACGGCGCTTCCGTTCAAGAACCCCCGGCAAAAATTTTTTTGGCCCCCCGCCCACCGCTATGGCGAGGACCAATTCGAAGCGAAAAACGCTGCCGACGAGCCTGTGAAACCTATCCCGCAGGGACCGATGGAAGGCCGCAGAGATATTCGTTTCGGGGCGCAGCGGGGGTGAATCGCTTCAGGGACAACGTGCACAAGCTCAAACAGGCTTAACGGAGCTTCCAATCGCGCATGTCGTGTGGGGTTCGCAGCTTGCGGGGGCCGCCGATACGGACTGGTCCGATGAAGTATCGGCGTCACGAGCGCGCTCGCGCTCAAGCCGGTCGAGGTCGAGTCTGGTCTCGGCGATGCGCCGATGAATCAAATCGCGCTCCAGATCGGTCAGGTCGGTCGCCAACAACTGGCAATACCGACGCAGATTATCGCGGTGCGCCATCATGAGCGCAGCCCCCATTCCGGTCATGATCGCTTTCCTCAATGCGATTTTTTGGGATCGTATCGTTAGCCGGCAGAAAGGCCGCTTTGTCCGTCCTCGTCAGGGCGAAACCACGGCCTAAGCCGCATCCCTTTGCCGCCAGGGCGAGGCGGGGTGGGATCGTCGAGCGTTTTGAGGGCTTCGAAGATTTCCTCGAAAGTCACCGCACGCCGGCTGCCTGGTGCCTTGCGAAGCCAAGGGGCCGAATCGACAGCGCAGGCATCCGATGCCCACGAGGACAGGATGGCGCGCTTCTCGTTGCGAGTAAGGTCGGGAGCGTTCAGCACGTCGCTGGGATGGTCGAACGCCGAGGCGGGATGCAAAAGGGCGTTCAGATCGATCTCAAAGCCGGCATTTATGCTTGGGCGGCGATCTATATTGGTCATGGTTCGTCCTCCATCACTCCTTTCGTTGGCGGGACGGAAAACGAATTAGAAGAGGGCAACGGTTTTTCAAGTAGCCAAGAGAAAAATTCTCCGTCATGTCGCATGCGCACAACGACCGCCGAGTTTGATTTCGTCAGCCCGCGCCAACCTCGGATACGCTTCGGCCGCCCGGGCGAATTACGCAATTACGGTGCCGGTGCACTCAATCGACCTTGACCCCTGCTCGGGCCGCTGCAGGGAACTTGCGCGGAATCAATGCGTTCTCCCGGACCGACAAGGAGAACCGGGATGAACGACGACAAGCAAGACAGAGGCGAACCTGACCGCAGCCGCATAAGCCTGGGCGAGGACTATGAGGTGCGTTATTGGACCGAACGTCTCGGGGTCACCAAGGAGCAGCTCGCGGTCGCAGTCCGCAAAGTCGGCAATTCGGCAAACGCCGTTCGCCAGGCGCTCGGGAAATAACCCATGGCGGCACGGCCGTATTGGAAAGGCTACCTGAAGCTCTCGCTGGTCTCCTGCCCGGTCGCGCTCTATCCGGCCTCGACCCAGGCGGAGAAGACGCATTTCCATCAGATCAACACGCGCACCGGCAATCGCCTGCGCCAGCAGATGGTGGATGAAGAAACCGGCCGGGTGGTCGAGGGCGGCCAAAAGGGCCGCGGCTATGAGCTGTCCAAGGGCCGTTATGTCGCGATCGATGAAGACGAATTGAAAGCGGTCGAAATCGAAAGCACGCATACGATCGACATCGATGCCTTCGTGCCCAAGCAGGAAATCGACGAGCGCTACATCGAGAAGCCGTATTACATCGTCCCGAACGATGAGAGCGGGGAAGACGCCTTCAGCGTGGTCCGCGATGCCATGCAGGATAAAGACAAAGTTGCGCTCGCGCGCATCGTCATGGCGCACCGCGAGCACGTCATTGCAATCCAGCCCTTCGGCAAAGGGCTGCTCGGCACGACGCTGCGCTATCCTTATGAGTTGCGCGACTCCAATCCGTATTTTCGCGGCATTCACAAAAAGCGGATGCCGAAGGACATGATCTCGCTGGCCTCGCACATCCTCGACACCAAGACCGGGCACTTCGATCCATCCCGGTTCAAGGATCAGTACGAGACCGCGCTGAAGGCGCTGGTGCGGCGCAAGGCCAAGGGCAAGACAATCGAGCCGCCCGAGGAAAAGGAAGAGCCCGGCAACGTCATCAACCTCATGGAGGCGTTGCGGCGCAGCGTGCACGGCGGCGGCAAGACCCGGGGCGGCGCCAAGCGTACGCGGACCAAGCGCGCGCGTCGAAGTCCGCGCAAGCGCAAGGCCGCCTAGCTAGATCGCCTGATCGCAATGACGAAAGGCTCATTCATGTCGGAATTCGCCGACAAAGGGGGG
>JBBWZU010000041.1:0-6056 GCA_039649225.1 Hyphomicrobiales bacterium
ACGATGACGTTCTTGCGGTTGATGAAGATGCCGAGGATCCCGAGCGTGAACAGGATCGCGGCGAGCGCGAGGTAGTGGCCAAGCCCGATTGTCATGACAACACCCGGATCATACCAGCCCCGCTCCCGAGCGGACCTTCACCACCTCCATCGCCTCTTCCTTGGTGCGGCGAACCTGCGCGCCCATGTCCTGGCGCTTGACCGGCACGCGGTGGCGCAGGGTCAGCACGATCGCGCCGACCATGGCGACCAGCAGCACGAGGCCCGCGGCCTGGAAGTAGTAGATGTAGTCGGTATAGAGGACGCGGCCGAGCGCCTCGGTGTTGGTGACGGTTTCCATCGGCGGGATCGGCGAGGTGATCGCCTTCGGCACGCCGGGTCCGATGACCCAGGCGCCGACCACCAGCAAGAGCTCGACCAGCACCACGGCGCCGACCAGCGCGCCCACGGGCAAATAGCTCAGGAAACCCTGGCGCAGCTCGGCAAAATCGACGTCCAGCATCATGACGACGAACAGGAACAGCACCGCGACCGCGCCGACATAGACCACGATCAGGATCATGGCGAGGAACTCGGCGCCGAGCAGAACGAACAGCCCCGATGCGCTGACGAAGGTCAGGATCAGGAACAGCACGGAATGCACGGGGTTGCGCGAGGCGATGACCATGAAGGCCGACGCGACGCAAACCCCGGCAAAGAGGTAGAAAAAGAGGGCGGCGAGAATCATTCCAATCTCACGGCAGACGGCCGGCGGCCTGTTCCTAGCGCGGCAGGTGGCGGCGGGCAACCGGGGGATTCCGCTCTGCACGCATGTCTTGAAACGGGTCGCGACGTACCTTCATTGGCCTTTGTCCGCCCACTTTCCCTTCGTCTCCGCCATCTCGGCAAACAGCCAATCCCGGAACGCCCGCACCATCGGACGCGTCTCATAGCCTTTCGGGCAGACGAAGTGATAGCCGGAGCGCAGCGGCAGTTCGGGGCCGAACGGCGTGACCAATCGGCCCGCGTGTACGTCGTCAGAGGCGATCAGCTTGTGCGACAGCGCAACTCCTGCCCCTGCGACCGCGGCCTCGAGCGCGTGGTCGGCCGCATTCACCCTTAAGCCACGTGTTCCGTCGACGCCCGCAATGCCCGCGACGGCGAGCCAGTCCGCCCACACCGGTGGCGCGTGCATCGAGGTGGCAAAATCGTAGTGGATCAGCGGAAAGCGCGGCAGATCGGCGGCGCCGCACAGGCCCTGCTCGACCAGCCTCGGTGAGCACACCGGCAGCATGGTATCGTCGAACAGCTTTTCATCATGCAGGTCGGCCGGAATGCCCTTGCTGAGCCGGATCGCCACATCGACGCCCTCGGCGGTGAAATCCGCCAGCTTCAGGCTCGCCGACACGCGCGCATCGATGTCCGGATGGGCATGCAGGAAACGCCACAGCCGCGGCATCAGCCATTTGGCGGTAAGGCCCGGCGTCGCGCTGATGACAAGGACATTATGGCCGCGCGCGCGTTCGATCTGCCCGACCGCGTTGCGCAGGCTGGCAAATCCCGCATGGATGCCGGGATAGATCAGCTTGCCGGCTTCAGTCAGCTCGATCGCGCGCGTGCGCCGGTGGAACAGCGCGACACCGACCTCCTGCTCCAGTCCGCGGATCTGATGGCTGAGTGCGGCCGGCGTGACATGCAGCTCTTCGGCGGCGCGCGCGAAGCTCAAATGACGCGCGATCGCCTCGAAGGCGCGCAGCGCATTGAGGGCCGGCATCGGGCGCGGCGCCGATGAATATTTCTCATGCATAGGAACAGATAATATCGTTTGTCGTCACACCTGGCGAGGCCGATATCTGCCGTCATGGGTGAGTCAATCTCACCAAAAGGAGGCCGTGATGGCGATCCATAGCCTTGATTGGGTGGCAGCGTTGGCACCGCTCGCCGGCTTTCCGGACACGGTGGTAACCCACGACAGGCGCGAGCGCGCGGAGGTCGGCGCGCTCCGGCAACTGGTAACTCGCTTCCTCGCCTGGCGGGCGCAGCGCGAGACGGTGCGCATCCTGAGCGCGGTCGACAGCGCAACCCTGCGCGACCTTGGCATCGCGGACATCGAATCCGAGGTCTACGGCGATCCGAAGGACCGGATGCGCGGATACGACCCTGGCTGGTGGCGGAAACAGTAGCCGAATGAAAAGAGGCGGGATTGTTCCCGCCTCTTTCGTTTTCAGACCGCATTCAACGCGCCGCTACACCAGCCTTTCGCCGATCGGCAGCTTGCGGATGCGTTTTCCGGTCGCCGCGAAGATCGCGTTGCACAGCGCCGGCGCGAACGGCGGCACGCCGGGTTCGCCGACCCCGCTCGCCGGCACATCGATGCCGTGCTCGACGATATGCACCCGCGTTTCGGCCGGCGCCTCGTCGATGCGCACGATCGGGAAGTCGTTGAAATTGCTCTGCTGCACGCGCCCGTCCTTGACGGTGATCTCGCCGTATTTGGCGAGCGAGAGCCCCATCACGGCCGCGCCTTCGATCTGCGAACGCACGCGCTCGGGATTGACACAGAAGCCGCAATCGATCGCGGTGTCGACGCGCGGCACCGTGTAATTGCCCTTCTCGTCCACCGCGACCTCGACCACGGTCGCGACGTAGGAGACGAACGCGCGGTGCGCCGCGATGCCGAGCCCGTGGCCTTTCGGGAGCGCCCTGCCCCATCCGGCCCGCTCGGCCGCCAGCTCGGCGACGTGGCGCAGCCGGCCGGTGTCGATCGGATAGGTCTCGAACGGCTCGCCATAGTCCCAGAGCTCGGTCGTCACTTGCTTGCGCGGATCGACGATGCGCGCCGGCCCGATCATCTCGAGCAGGAAGTCCTTCTGGTCGCGGCCAAGCTGCGCGGCCAGCTCGGCAATGAACGACTGCACCGACCAGGCGTGCATCACATTATTGACCGACCGGAACCAGCCGATGCGCACCTGCGCCGCCGCCTCGCCGCTTTCCATGCGCATGTTCGGCACGTTGAACGGCACGTCGACCCATCCCATGCCGAGCTCGATGGCGCTTGGATGTTTCGGGTCGGGCACGAAGTTCGCCATGAAGCTCGGCGCCGCGCTGCGATGCCGCCACGCGATCACCTTGTTGCCGGCATCGAGCCCGGCCTCGAAGCGATCCGCCGTCACGGTATGATAGAAGCCGTGATGGATATCGTCTTCGCGCGTCCACACGACCTTGACGGGCGAGCCACCGAGTTCTTTCGACAACAGCGCCGCCTCGATCGCGTAATCGCATTTCGACTTGCGGCCGAAGCCGCCGCCGAGCAGCGTCGTGTGCAGCGTCACTTGGCCGTCCGGAACGCCGAGCGCCTTGGCGACATCCTCACGCGTGCCGCCCGGGCTTTGCACCGGCGCCCAGACGTTCCATTTGCCCCCGTCCATGCGGGCGAGCGCTGCCGGCGGCTCCATGGTGGCGTGCGCCAGATGCGGGGCGTAGTACTCGGCCGTCACCACCTTGCTGGCCGAGGCGAGCGCCTTCTCGGCATCGCCCTGATCGCGTTCCAGCTTGCCGGGCTTGCGTACATTCTCCTCCAATATCGCCCGGTAGGTATCTGAGTTATATGATTTGTTCGGTCCGTCATCCCAGGTGATCTTGAGCGCCTCACGGCCCTTCAGCGCCGCCCAGGTGTTCTTGGCGATCACCGCGACGCCGCCGAGCGGCGCGAACTTCGCGGGTGCCGGAGTCGGATCGATCTTCACGACCTTTTCGACGCCCGCGACCTTCATGGTCTCTGACGCGTCGAACGACGCGACCTTGCCGCCGACCACCGGCGAGCGCGCGATGACGGCGAACTTCATGCCAGGCAGCATCGCGTCCTGGCCATAGATCGCCTGGCCGGTCGTGATGTCGAACAAGTCGACCAGCGGCACGTTGCCTTTGCCCATATAGCGGAAGGCGCTTTGCTCCTTCAGCCGCACCTGCTCGGCCGCCGGCGTCGGCAGACTTGCGGCCTCCGCGGCGAGCTCGCCGTAGCCGAGCTTGCGGCCCGAGGCGGTATGCACGACTTCGTGGTTCTGGGCTCTGACTTCGCCCACCTCCACGCCCCAGCGCTTGGCCGCGACCGTCTCGAGCATCGTGCGCGCCGAGGCGCCGCACAGCCGCATCGGCTGGATGAAGTGGCGCACCGAGCGCGAGCCGTCGGTGTCCTGGTTGCCGTATTTCACTTCATCACCCGGCGACTGCTGGATGCGCACGCGCGCCCAATCGGCCTCAAGCTCGTCGGCAACGATCAGCGGCAGCGTGGTGCGCGCCGCGCCGGTGCCCATTTCGGCCCGCGCCGCCACGATCGTGACGATGCCGTCGGGCGCGATCGACACGAAAACATGCGGATCGCTCACCGTCTTGTTCGGCATCGCGTCGGCGCCGGTCGGATAGGCGAATGCATCACGCACGGCGGGGAACTGCGCCGCCAGTACGAGGCCGCCGCTCGCGATCATGCCCTTGAGCATATGACGCCGGCTGACATTGGAGATCACGGGAAGCACGTGGGTGCGATGAATGGTCATGTCACGCTCCCTTCGCGGCGGCACGGATGGCCTGGGCAATACGCTGGTAGCAGCCGCAGCGGCACAGATTGCCGGACATCGCATCGGTGATGTCCCGGTCGCTCGGCGCGGGTTTCTGTTTGAGCAAGGCTGCGGCCTGCATGATCTGGCCGGCCTGGCAGTAGCCGCATTGCGGTACGCCGAGATTGCGCCAGGCGACCTGGACCGGGTGCTCGCCCTTCGGGTCGAGCCCTTCGATGGTCACGACGGTCTTGCCGCCGACGTCGGACATCGCGACGCCGCAGGCGCGCACGGCCTCGCCGTCGAGATGCACCGTGCAGGCGCCACAGAGCGCGACGCCGCAGCCGAACTTCGTGCCGGTCAGCCCAAGCTCGTCGCGCAGATACCACATCAGCGGCATCGTCGGATCGCCATCGAACGTGCGCTGTTGCCCGTTCACGCTGACGTTGACCATGAGGTCCTCCCTTCCTTTGTTTGCGGTTACGCGCAACCGGTCGCAGCGCCGTTCGCCAACGACGCTGAAGGATCAGGTGGGGTCGTATCTTGGGTCGGGTTCGGTCACCGGGGCCCCGCATGGTCCGGTCGTACCCGGTCGTTCCGGGCATCGAAGATCGAACACCCGGATTGGAATGATTTCAAGGCGGGAAAGGTCGCGCGAAGTCACAAAACCGCGACGGAGAATGCCAGAAGGTGGGCCGGGCGTCCCACGCCATCCAAATTCAGCGCGCCTTGAAGCGACAAGATCAGCGCGGCCGAAAACGCCGCCACAGCGGCAAACATCGCGCAACAACTAAAAGCGGAATGGCCAACAGCGGCCACGACAGCGGCAACCAGACCCCGCTCTGCCCGAGCAGCGCGGAAAACAAGCCGCTCACCGTCAGGACGGCGAGCACGACAGGCCAGCGCCAGACCTGCGCGGAGGAGCGGCGCGCGCTCATTCGGCGACGACGACCGGCGCGAGTGCCGTCGAGTCTGCTCCGCTCGGCGGCGTGCCGCTGGTTGATTGCGCAAGGCTGTCCGCAATAGAGGCACTCAAAACAACAGAACCAACGGCACCGAAATTCACAAACTTCAACAGTATATTTTTAGCGTGCCCCACAACGACTCCCCAGATGCACACGACGATTACGATTCGGCGCGACACTAGGCGTGCGGGTTTCTCGGCGACAACAGTTGCGGCGTTAGAATAGGTTTAAGAACGTTGCGCGGCGATATCAGCGTGGCGTTGAAGTCACCACAGTTTCGGATTTGTCTAAATCGAAATTAATGATCGCGGTGGGCACTACGGCTTGACGAGTTGCTGCTGCCCATCCTTGTTGCTCAAGGTCAAGGACGTGGCCGCTCCTCTCGCCTTTATCTCGACATGGGTTGGGTCGGCTTCGCCGCCGAGGGCGAGCACCGAGCCATCCTCCGTGGCCGCGAGCTTGACGTTCGGCCGCCCTCTTGGATCGATCAGGCGAAGCAGGACGGTCTCCGGATAGGTTGCGCCGTCCGGCAAGGTGGACGGCGGGTAGACCTTGATGCT
>JBBWZU010000331.1:0-2713 GCA_039649225.1 Hyphomicrobiales bacterium
CCGTGACCTTCGACGAATGGGATGCCTGTGTGGCGGCCGGCGGCTGCAATGGCTACCAGCCGGCCGACGAAGGCGGACGGCGCGGCCGTCATCCCGTGATCAATGTCTCGTGGGATGACGCCAAGGCATATGTGGCGTGGCTCTCGAAGGCGACCGGCAAGCCCTACCGGCTGCTCACCGAAGCCGAGCGCGAATACGTCGCACGCGCCGGAACGGTGACGCCGTTCTGGTTCGGCTCGGCCGTCACGACCAGACAGGCCAACTACGACGGCTCTGTCGTGTACGAGGCCGGAGAAAAAGGCGAATCACGCCAGCGAACTTTGCCCGTCGAATTCTTCGCGCCGAATTCGTTCGGCCTCTACCAGGTGCATGGAAACGTCTACGAGTGGACCGAGGACTGCTGGCTGCCGTCCTATGCCGGCGCATCGAAGGACGGATCTGCACCAAGGACTCAGGCGGAGTGCGATGCCCGTACGCTGCGCGGTGGCTCTTTTGCGGATGGCCCAAGCGCCATGCGCTCGGCCGCGCGGAGCGGATTTTCGACCGGCAACCGCGCCGGCAAGATCGGCTTTCGGGTCGCGCGCTCGCTGTAACGCGCGGCGCTAAAGCGCCCGACGTTCAAGTAGCTCCGTCATGCCCGGCCTTGTGCCGGGCATCCACGCCTTGCTTTCTTTGTTGCGAGTAAGACGTGGATGGCCGGGACAAGCCCGGCCATGACGGAGTGCGTTCTTCGCTGATGCTGTGCTTGATGCCGAGCCGATTCAGCACACCGAATACCAGTGTCGTGAGAAGAAACACCACGAAGTCAAAAATCTGAGAACTCACCGTGCCGGGATCGGAGTCCTGGGCCGGGTTCACAGGATCGCGGCATTGCGTGCGGTCGTCCGGCGGTTCAGCCAACGTGAACCCCTCTCAATCCAAAACCTTCTAGAGCGCCGGACGTTCAACAAGCTCCGTCATGCCCGGACTTATTCCGGGCATCCACGTCTTTCTTGCCCGATCTCCGCAAAAGTAAGACGTGGATGGCCGGGACCATCAGGGCGTTCACGCCCGTCTTCGACGGGCTATTGCCCGCCAAGATGGAGTTTTATTTGAAAGTCCGATGCACTAGATTCCCAGGTTGCCGTCTTTCGCGGCGGCGTAGCGCTCGCCGACGACGTTCCAGTTCACCACGTTCCACCAGGCTTTCAGATAATCCGGCCGGCGGTTTTGATAAGTGAGGTAGTAGGCGTGCTCCCACACATCATTGCCGAAGAGCGCGCGGTGTCCCTCCATCAGCGGGGTGTCCTGGTTCGCCTTCGGCACGATCGCGAGCTTTCCGTCGCCGTCGGCCGTCACGAACACCCACCCGGAGCCGAACACGCGGGCGCCCGCTCCGTTGAACTGCTCCTGCAGCTTGGCAAGCCCACCGAAGTCGCGCTCGATCGCGGCGGCAAGGGCGCCCTCCGGCTGTGTGCCCGGCGCGCCCATGATCTGCCAGAACATCGTGTGATTGGCATGGCTGCCGCCATTGTTGCGTACCGATGTGCGTATCGCTTCGGGCAGTTCCGATAGCTTGAACAGCAACTGCTCAAGCCGCATCGCGGCGACCTGCGGATAGTCCTTCACGGCGGCATTGAGCCCGGCCACGGCCGCGCCATGATGGCGGTCGTGATGAAACTCCATGGTCTGCGCATCGATGGTGGGCGCGAGCGCATCGTTGGCATAGCCGAGCGGCGCGAGCTTGAACGGCCCCGGCATTTGCGCGAGGCCGCGCGTGATCCCGACCAAACTCGACGTAGCGACCGTGGCGGCGACGGTGAAGAATGAGCGGCGATTGAGTTGCGACACGCTATACCCCATTGATGCGGCCGTGCATCGGCTAACGCGCTTTCACGCGGAACTCGATACGGCGGTTTTTCGCCCTGTTGGCTTCGCTATCGTTCGGTCCGATCGGGCGCGTATCGCCATAGCCGGCCGATTCGACGCGCGCTGCGGGAACGCCGCGCTGCGCCAGGTACGAGAGGACCGAACGCGCCCGGCTTTCGGAGAGCTGGCGGTTCGCGTCCCGGCTACCAACCGAGTCGGTGTGTCCGGTCACCTCGATCCTGGCTGCGGGGCAGCGATTGGCGATGTCGGCGACGCTGTTGAGCAGCGGCTCGCTGCTGCGATCGAGCTCCGCGCTGCCGGTCTTGAAGTAGATCGCCTGCGTGGTCGAGATGACGCTGAACCGCGTTTCGCACGCTTCCGTCGAGATGGCGCCAGTCTCCTCGGCGAGAACGCGTTTGGCATTCTCGGCCCGCGCGGCCTCGATCTCGGGGATCTTCTCGCCGGTCTCGAACACCAGATCGAACGAGATCGACGCCGCGGTCACGATCGGGATTCCACCGGCCGCTTCCGACAATTTGGTGACGCCCGCGCCCAGCCCGAAACTATCGGCCGTGATGACGATCGGCTGCGCCGAGGTCACCGAGATGGATTTGTCGCTGACGCGCGTGACGTTGACGGGCGCTTCGAGCTCACGCTCGACCCCGTGCAGGTTGACCCTGAATCGAAGCGGATAGGTGATCCGCGTCGTCGAGATCAATTGCTGAAACTGCGCCATGTCGAGCTTGGCGGTGATTTCGGCCTGCGGGAACTTGAACGTCTCGAACAGCAGGAAGCGCATGCGCACATCGCGCACGTCGATGCCGGACTTCACCGAGATCAGATCGATTTTCAGGTTCGCGTCGCC
>JBBWZU010000356.1:0-5369 GCA_039649225.1 Hyphomicrobiales bacterium
GCCGACGTGTCGGTGAAACTGGTCTCGGAAGTCGGCGTCGGAACGGTTGCGGCCGGCGTCTCCAAGGCGCGCGCCGACCACGTGACGATCTCGGGCTTCGAGGGCGGCACGGGTGCATCGCCCCTCACCTCGCTCAAGCACGCGGGTTCGCCGTGGGAAATCGGCCTTGCCGAGACCCATCAGACGCTGGTGACCAACCGGCTGCGCAGCCGCATCGCCGTGCAGGTGGATGGTGGACTGCGCACCGGCCGCGACGTCGTGATCGGCGCGCTGCTGGGCGCTGACGAATTCGGTTTCTCGACCGCGCCATTGATCGCGGCCGGCTGCATCATGATGCGCGTGTGTCACCTGAACACCTGCCCGGTCGGCGTCGCCACGCAGGACCCGGTGCTGCGCAAGCGCTTCACCGGGCAACCGGAGCACGTCATCAACTACTTCTTCTTCGTCGCCGAGGAAGTGCGCGAGATGATGGCCGCGCTCGGCTACCGCAAGTTCGACCAGATGGTCGGGCAGATGCAGATGCTCGACAAGCGCAAGCTGGTCGAGCACTGGAAGGCCAAGGGGCTCGACTTCTCGGCGTTGTTCACGCGTCCGGATGTGCCGGAGAGCGTCGGCATCTATCACGGCGAATTGCAGAATCATCATCTCGAGCACGTGCTCGACCGCAAGCTGATCGCGCAGGCGCAGGCTGCGATCGACCGCGGCGCGCCGGTGAAGATCGAGGAGCCGATCGCAAGCGTGAACCGCGCCGCGGGCGCGATGCTGTCGGGCGCGATCGCCAAGATCTACGGCCATGCCGGTCTGCCGGACGACACGATCCGGGTGAAGCTCAAGGGCACCGCCGGGCAGAGCTTCGGCGCATGGCTCGCGCGCGGCATCACGTTCGAGCTCGAGGGCGAAGCCAACGATTATGTCGGCAAGGGCCTGTCGGGCGGACGTATCATCGTCTATCCGGCGAAAGAGGCGACGCGCATCGTGCCGGAAGAGTCGATCATCATCGGCAATACCGTGCTGTACGGCGCGATCGAGGGCGAGTGCTACTTCCGCGGCATTGCGGGCGAACGCTTTGCAGTACGCAATTCGGGCGCCATCGCGGTCGTCGAGGGCGCGGGCGATCACTGCTGCGAGTACATGACCGGCGGCGTCGTCGTGGTGCTCGGGTCAACCGGCCGCAATTTCGCGGCCGGCATGTCGGGCGGCATCGCTTACGTGCTCGACGAGGACGGCAGCTTCGCCAAACGCTGCAACATGTCGATGGTGGAACTGGAGCCCGTGCTCGACGAGGAGAACGCGAGCTGGGACCACTATCACCAGTCCGGCGACCTCGATCATCACGGCCGCGTCGACGTCATGAGCGACATGAGCCGCTACGATGCCGAGCGCCTGCATCAGCTGATCGCGCATCACGCGCGCTACACCAACTCAAAACGCGCCAAGGACATCCTTGCCGCCTGGAACGAGTACCTGCCGAAATTCCGCAAGGTGATGCCGGTCGAGTACCGCCGCGCGCTGCAGGAAATGAAGGCGACCGAGGTTGCGATCCCGCCGCTCGCGGCGGCCGGCGCATGATTCAAAAGAAAATACAGGCGTAATGCGCGATGGGTAAAGTCACGGGCTTTCTGGAAATCGACAGGCAGGACCGGCGCTACAAGCCGGCCTCCGACCGCATTCGCCACTACAAGGAATTCATGATTCCGCTGTCCGAAGAGGCGACGCGGGGTCAGGCGGCGCGCTGCATGAATTGCGGTGTTCCCTATTGTCACACCGGCTGCCCGGTGAACAACCAGATCCCGGACTGGAACGATCTCGTCTATCGCGGCGACTGGAAGAACGCGCTCTACAATCTGCATTCGACCAACAATTTTCCCGAGTTCACCGGCCGCGTGTGCCCGGCGCCGTGCGAAGCGGCCTGCACGCTCAACCTGATCGAGACGCCGGTCACCATCAAGACGGTCGAATGCGCGATTGTCGACCGCGGCTGGCAGGAAGGCTGGATCGCGCCCGAGCCGCCGTCGCACAAGAGCGGCAAGAAGGTCTCGGTGATCGGCTCGGGACCGGCGGGTCTTGCCGCCGCGCAGCAGCTCGCCCGCGCCGGCCATGACGTGCATCTGTTCGAGAAGTTCGCGCGCGCCGGCGGGCTGCTCACGTATGGCATTCCGGACTTCAAGATGGAGAAGCATCACGTCGCGCGGCGTGTCGCGCAGATGGAAGCCGAGGGCGTCGTGTTTCACTACGGCGCGCATGTCGGTGTCAGCATGCCGGTCGAGCGGGTCACCGAAGGTTTCGATGCGGTCGTTCTTACCGGCGGCGCCGAGGCCTCGCGCGATCTGCCGATCCCGGGCCGCGATCTCAACGGCATCCATTTCGCCATGGATTATCTGCCGCAGCAGAACCGCCGCATCGCGGGGGAAGCGGCAACCGACGCGGCACCGATTTCCGCCGCGCGCAAGCATGTGGTGGTGATCGGCGGCGGCGATACCGGTTCGGACTGTATCGGCACGGCGATCCGCCAGGGCGCGCTCAGCGTGACCAATTTCGAAATCATGTCGAAGCCGCCCGAGAAGGAAAACAAGCTGCTGACCTGGCCGAACTGGCCGCTCAAGCTACGCACCTCGTCAAGTCATGAGGAAGGCGCCGAGCGCGACTTCTCGGTGATGACGCAGCAGTTTGCCGGCGAGCACGGGCAGGTCACGAAGCTCGAATGCATTCGCTGCGACGACAAGTTCAAGCCGATCGCCGGCACCGAGTTCGACATCAAGGCGGATCTGGTGCTGCTCGCGATGGGCTTCGTGCATCCGGTGCATGAGGGCATGATCAAGACGCTTGGCGTTGATCTCGATTCGCGCGGCAACGTGAAGGCCGACACCAGCAAATACCAGACCTCGAACCCGAAGATCTTCGCGGCGGGCGACATGCGGCGCGGCCAGTCGCTGGTCGTGTGGGCGATCCGCGAAGGCCGTCAGGCCGCGCGCGCGGTCGACGAGTATCTGATGGGAACGACGAACTTGCCGCGGTGATTTCCTGAGGGTTCTCGCTGACGCTTGCGCCTTAGGGTGGCGACTGAGCTACCAGCGCCCACCAAAGAGACCGCCGAAGAAACCACCCGAGCGCGGTTGCTGAGGTTGCTGCTGGCGCTGGCCCCATCCACCCCAGAACGATTGCTGTTGCTGCGGCGGTCCCCAGCGCGAGCCGTTGTCAGCCGCGCGTGGCTGATCGGTCGGCGCGCGCCGGACCACCGGCCGCGGGCGCTGCTCGGCGCCCGGCGCTGCGTTCGCGACAGCAGGAGACTCAGGTTCCGCTTCGACCGGATCGGGCGGCAGAACGCCGGTTGCCGTAATCACGTCGCGGCGCGGCCAGGCAAAATCGTCTGCACGTCCCGGCGGAGCCTCGATCGGCTCGCCTTTCACCAGCACGCGCGTTGCGACCGAATCGGCGGTATTGCGCACCGGTGCGCCGCCGAGCAACGCGTCGCCCGCACCCTTGGGCGCCGTCAGCGACATCACGGGGCTTGCGATCGGGCGCGGTGGAAGGCCGGGCGCGGCGGCAGCGGGCGGCGCCTTGGCGTCCGGCTCGGGCTCCTGCGGCAGCGGCGCCGTTGCCGGCGCGGCGCGCGCCAGCAACACGCGGCGGATTTCGCGTTCGACGTAGTGCGCAAGCTTGCGCGCGCCCGCGCGCGTGAAATTCGCGCCGTCGCCGGAGCGCAGGCGCCGTGTCTGGCCCTCGAAGTCGGGGCCATAATTGTTGTAATTGCCGCCCTCGTCGACAAAGCCATCCCACACGTCGACATAGGTGATGCCGGCCTTCTCGGCGCGGCCGCGATAGAGATCGTTGAGGTAGACCATCTCGGAGGTCGCGCGCGTGCCGCGCACCGACGGCAGCCCGACCCAGAACACCGGCACGCCCTTGGCCTTGAGCACGCCGAGCATCTCGTCGATACGCTTGGCGTAGAGTTCGCCCCATTTCTCCGAACGGAATTCGTGCACCACTGTGCCGGCAACAGATCCCTCCGGCGCCACGATGGAGGACGGCTGGTCGTCCTGCGCGGCGTCGGGCGGCGCCTCGGTGTCGACCGGTTTGGCGGGCGCAGCCGGGGCTGGCGGAGTCGTCGCCGCCTGCTGCCCGGGCTGCGCCGGGCTTGCGTCTTTCTTCTGACCGGCAGGCGTGCGGGCGGGCTGCTGGCGGATCGCCTCGCGGATGCCGCGCCGGTCCGCGGTGCCGAGCATCATCACGATGAAGTCCGGCTTGTCGGCGTTGATAATTTCTTTGGCGGCGCTCGGCCAGTCGTAGGATTCACCGCGCTGCTCGGTGCGGATCAATCCGGTGTTCACTCGCGGCTTGCGCGTGACGCCGATTTCCGGGGTCTCGGCGAAAGCCTCTTCAAGTCCATAGCTCAACCACTCGGACATCGTATCGCCGAGCACCAGGACGTTGGTCGTCGGCGGGACGTCCGGCTTGCGCGGCGCCGGCGCGCGCGAGGATTCGACCGGCGCCTGGCGCGGCGACTGATCGCCGTAGCCGAACGGATTGAACGGCTGCTGTTGCTGTTGCTGGTACTGACGATTGCGCCGGGCGCGATCATTCATGAAGGGAAAACGGTCGTCGAGGAATTGCGCCGCCGCCGGCCGCATCATGGCGAGGCCCGCGACAGTCCCGGCGGTCATTTCGGCAAGGCCGAGCAGCGCAAGGGCGATCAGGCGCCCGCGCCTCAACCTTTTCGGCCTCTCGCACGGCATTCTCGGCATTGCGAATCCATCGGCGCCCGGATGGCCCCGAGCGCGCTCCATCGGCCATTAGTGCCGCAAAAATGTCAACTTGAAGATCGCCGCAGGGTTGCCGGAACTAGCGAGACCGCAACCGTTCCAGGATCGCCACCGTGGCAAACCCGTCCGGAACAAGCCCGCTCTTGGCCTGGAAATCGCGTACCGCCACGCGGGTCTTGAGGCCGAGCCGGCCGCTCGGCTCGCCGATGTCGAACCCGAGTCGGGCCAGATGCTGCTGCAGTTCCAGCCGCTCGGCACGGCTGAGCACGCGCTCATCGCGCGGCCAGGCTGCAGCGATCGGCCCGCCGCCACGCAGCCGGTCGGCCAGATGCCCGATCGCGAGCGCGTAGGCCTCGGCCGGATTGTATTTCATGATGACACGGAAGTTCTCCAGCATCAGGAAGCTCGGGCCGTTCACACCCGCGGGCACGAACAGATAGGCCTTGTCGCCGGGGCGCGGGAACGACTGGCCGCCGGGACGGGCGATACCGAGCCGCGCCCATTCGTTCATGGTCAGCCGGCGCGCCGGATCGGCGTAGAGATAGTTAAAGCCCTGCGGCAACACCACCTCGTAGCCCCAGGTCTCGCCCGGCTGCCAGCCGGCCTTCT
>JBBWZU010000358.1:0-2843 GCA_039649225.1 Hyphomicrobiales bacterium
TGCTCGGCGAACTTGCGCCAGATCTTGCGCGCGTCGGTCTCGACCTTGGGGCCATTCTTGGCGCCATTTTTACGCGCAATGCCGAGCTCTTCGAGGCTCACGCCCTGGCTGTAGAGCATGCGGAAAATGTAGTGGTCCGGAATGACGAACAGCTTTGCGGGATCCGGAAAGGCCGCGTTCTCGGCGTACCAGCGCGGGTCGGTGTGGCCGTGCGGCGAGATGATCGGCAGGTCGCGCACTTCGGCATAAAGCCGCCGGGCGACCGTGCGCGTCGCAAAGTCAGCCGGAAACAGCCGGTCGGCATAAAGCAGCGGCGCGGTGAGGGGCGCGTCGCGTTCGGATTTCATGCGGGGCCTCCGGCGCTTTTACGAGCAAACTCGGTTTCGGCGGCCTCGCCCTCGGCAAGGACGCGTTCGACGCCGGCGAGGTGCGTATCCATGGCGCTGCGCGCGGCGGCCGGATCGCGCGCCGCGATGGCCTGATAGACGGCGCCGTGCTCGGCGACGGTCTGGTCGCGCTGCTGCGGTGAGCAGCGCGTCGCGATCAGCCCGGTGACCGCGCCCATGCGCTCGAACATCGGCGAATACATTTCGGCCCAGCACTCATCGACCACGGCCGACAGGATGCCGTTGTGGCTCGCCAATCCGATGCGGACATGAAACTGGTGATCGGCGGCGCGGTGCGCGGGCGTGTCCTGCGCGGCAGCGATCATGAAGATCGTCTCGGCGATCGCGGTGAGTTCGCTTTCGGTCGCAAGCTGAGCCGCGAGCGCGGCGACTTCCGGCTCGATCGTGCGCCGGGCGGCGATCAGCTCCAGCGGCGAGGAGCCGACGCCCTCGAACAGGCGGCCGTTCGCGGCGCCATTGTGGCTCGCCTTGTCGGTGACGAAGGTGCCGGCGCCGACGCGAACCTCAACGAGACCGGCGATTTCCAGCGCGATCATGGCCTCGCGCACCGTCGGACGGCTGACGCCCAGCGCCTTGGCAAGGTCGCGCTCCGGCGGCAGCCGGTCGCCCGGCTTGAACTCGCCGCGCGCCACCAGCTCGGTGACCTGACCGGCAACCTGTTCGTAGAGCCTTTGCGTCGCGACAGCCTGAAACGGCATTTTCGCGAAATCCCCCATGCCGGCCCCTTGCCGGACCGTCTTGCTTCGTTTCTACGACTTGAGGGCTTGGATGTTCAAGCTATAAGGTGGCCTGACCAATAAAAAGTTCCGAGGAGTGATGCCGCTGACACGACGCTGCAAGTAAGAAGAGACGAGACGAGAGGATTCGGGAATGCGGCAAGCGTGGCGTTGGTATGGGCCGGACGATCCGGTGACGCTCGACCATGTCCGCCAGGCCGGGGCGCACGAGATCGTCACGGCGCTGCATCAGTTCGCGCCGGGTGAAGCTTGGCCACGCGAAGCCGTGGCCACCCGCAAGGCATTGATCGAGACCACGCCGGCCGGCCGCGTGCCGCTCACATGGACCGTGGTCGAGAGCATTCCGGTGCCGGACGATATTCTGCTGCAGGGTGCGCAACGTTCGACAGAGGCCTGGATCGCCAGCATGGAGGCCGTCGCGGCCGAGGGCATCAGGATCATCTGCTACAACGTGATGCCGGTGGTCGACTGGACCCGCACCGACCTCGACTTTCCGCTGCCGACCGGCGCGACCGCGCTGCGCTTCGATCACGACCGCTTCGCGGCGTTCGATCTGTTTGTCTTGAAACGCGCGGGTGCCGCCGCCGACTATGACGCCGCCACGCAGGCGCGCGCCAGGACGGCTTATGAGGCGATGGGCGAGGGCGAGATCGAGACGCTCACCCGCAACATTTCGGCCGGGCTGCCCGGCGCGATGACCTCGTCGAAGAACCTCGACGCCTTCGCGGAGCGCATCGCGTCATATAAGGGTGTCACGCCGGCCACGATGCGCGCCAATGTCGTGGCGTTCCTGGAGAAGGTGACCCCGGTCGCCGAGCAACTCGGCGTGAAACTGACGCTGCATCCGGACGATCCGCCGCGCCCGCTGTTCGGGCTGCCGCGCATCGCCTCGACCGCCGCCGACTACCGGGCGCTGTTCGATGCCGTGCCGTCGCCCTCCAACGGGATTTGCCTGTGCGTCGGCAGCCTCGGCTCGCGGGCGGACAATGACGTGGTGGCCATGGCACGCGCCTTCGCGCCGCGCATTCATTTCGCCCATCTGCGCTCGACCCGCATCGACGACGCGGGCAAGAGTCCCAGCTTCACCGAAGCCGATCATCTCGGCGGCGACGTCGACATGATCGATGTGCTGCGCGTGCTGGTCGCCGAAAACGCAAAACGCCCGGCTGGCGCGGGCATCCCGTTCCGGCCCGACCACGGCCATCGGATGCTCGACGACATCGAGAAGACGCGCATCAATCCGGGCTATACGGGAATCGGCCGGCTCAAGGGTCTGGCCGAACTGCGCGGGGCAATTTGTGCATTGCAGCAAAGAATAAATACCTAGTTTGGCAGAACGAACTCGAAATGTCGTGTCGTATCAATGGCCGTTCCGATACGCTCGCGGCTTCTGACGTCAAGGACGAGAAAAAATGCCTAAACATCGTATCGCGATCATCGGCCTCGGCATGGCGGTCAAGCCGCATGCCCAGAGCCTGATCGACCTGAAAGACCGCGTCGAGGTCGCGCATGCGTTCAGCCCGAGCGAAGCGCGCCGCACGGCATTCGCAGCGAATTTTCCGTTTCCGCTCACCGACAGCCTCGAGGTCATCCTGGCGGATAAGAGCGTGGACTGCGTTGAAATTCTCACGCCGCCGAACACGCATCTCGATCTGGTGCGGCGCTGCGCGCAGGCCGGCAAGCATATTCTGCTGGAAAA
>JBBWZU010000360.1:0-6009 GCA_039649225.1 Hyphomicrobiales bacterium
CCGCAGCCGTAACGCGCCAGCAATTCGCGCGTCAGCAGCGCCGCACCGGGCGTGAAAGCGCCGGTCAGGAGATCCGCTTTGATCTGCCGGTAGATCTGTTCGGCAACGGTACGGCCGGGCGCGGCGCTATCGATCGCAATCATGGGTTCCTGTTTGCCTCGATCTGCATCCTCCGTCAATATTTTCCAATATCTATCGCCTTTTCCAAAATCGTTTGACTCCCGCCGAAACCCGGCAGAGCATGACCGCCGGAACGGATGGGGGAATCTGCATGTGGGCCATCGCGACGGCGCTGATCGACGGAAATGCGAGGCCTTGCCTGGTGCTCGACGAGCGGCTCTACCCCTTCGCGGCGCTGCGCGCAGAGCTGCGCGCCGAACTGCCCGCGACGACGACCGCGCTGTTCGCCGACTGGCCGGCCGCCGCCGCAAAGTTGCAGAACGAAGCCATTATGATCGCGGCCGGCCAGGGGCCGGCGCCGCTTGACGCCAGCGCAACACTGCTCGCCCCGCTGCTTCCCGGAAAGGTGCTGTGCGCCGGCGCCAATTACTACGATCACATGGCCGAGATGGGCTTTCCGGGCGTCAAGAAAGAGACGCAGCGGCTGTTCTTCTTCATGAAGCCGCCGCGCAACGCTGTTGTCGGCCCGGGCGCGACCGTCATCATGCCGCGCGGCACGCAGAAGTATGACTGGGAGATCGAGCTCGCCGCCGTGATCGGCAAGACGGCGCGCTATGTCAGCCCCGAGCGCGCGCTCGATCATGTGGCCGGCTACACCGTCGCGATCGATCTGTCGGCACGCGATTTCAACCAGGCGCCGGACCAGTTCTACAAGTTCGACTGGGTTGCCGGTAAGGCGACCGACACCGGTTGCCCGCTCGGCCCCTGGATCGTGCCGGCGTCGAACTTCGCGGATCCGCAGAACATCGCGCTCAAGCTGTCGGTCAACGGCGCGGTGAAGCAGGACAGCAGCACCAGCCAGATGATCTACTCGGTCGCCGAGCAGATCGCGCGCGCCTCCGAAATCATGACGCTCGATCCGGGCGACGTGATCCTGACCGGCACGCCGGCCGGCGTCGGTGTGCCGAAAGGCACCTTCCTGAAAGTCGGCGACCGGATCGACGCGCAGATTGCCGGCATCGGCGTGCTGTCGGTCACCATCGCGCGTGAGGCATAAAGCCATGACGAACTACCGCAGAGGGCAGGGGCGATGACGACACGCAGACAATTCATGGCCGGCGCATTGACCGGTGCGGCGGCCGGTGCGCTCGCCGGCTTCCCCGGTCGTGCCGGCGCGCAAACCGGCACGCAGATCCGCATCTCGACGGCCGCGCCGCCGAGCGACTTCCTCACCAAGGCGCTGGAAGAGCTCAAGGCCGATGTCGACACCGCCAAGGTCGGGCTGAACGTCAGCGTGCATCCGGCGTCCACTCTGTTCAGGCAAGGCACCGAGGTGCCGGCGCTGCAGCGCGGCAATCTGGAAATGAGCACGATGAACACCTTCGAGGTGGCGCAGCAGATTCCGGCGCTCGGCCTGTTCAACCGCGGCTATCTGTTCCGGGATTACGCCCATCTGCGCCGCGTCTTCGACGGGCCGATCGGCGTCGAGTACCGTGCCGCCGCGGCCGAGAAGATGGGCATCGAGATCCTGGCGACCCACTATCTTGGAACGCGCCAGGTCAACCTGCGCCAGAAGCGCGCCGTGAAGGCGCCAGCCGATCTTGCCGGCGTGAAGATGCGCATGCCCGGCGGCCCCGAATGGCTGCTGCTCGGCCGCACGCTCGGCGTCAGCCCGGTGCCGCTCGGCATGCCGGAAATCTACCTGGCGCTCAAGACCGGCACGGTGGACGGCCAGGAAAATCCGCTCTCCATCCTCAACGCGGCGAAGTTTTATGAAGTGACCGAACAGGTCGTGCTCACCGCGCACATGGTGCAGCCGGTGTTCTTCAGCATCGCCAAGCCGGCCTGGGACAGGCTCGACGACGCCCAGAAAACCGCCCTGCGGGGCGCCGCGCTCAAGGCCGCGAAGTCCGGCAGCGACAATCGCCTCGCCGACGAGGCCGGCATCGCGACGGCGCTCAAGCAGCGCGGGCTCACCGTCGATGCGATCGATCTGGCGCCGTTCCGCGCCGCCGCGGACCAGGTCTATGCGGGCTCCGAGATGGTGAAGAGCTGGGACAAGGCTCTGCTCGACCGCGTGACGGCGGCCTAAGGTCGCCGGATGGACGCGCCGCAGCGGGACGACGTCGAAGCCGGTAAGATCGCGGCTTGGATCGTGCCTTGGATCGCACCCTGGGCCGCGCGGGCGCGCGGTCTCGCCAATCTGGTATCGGGCGTGATGTTCGCGGCCGTGTTCCTGATCTTCAATTACAAGATCATCACGCGCTATCTTCAACACGACGAAGCCGCCTGGGCCGATGAGGTATCGGTGATCCTGTTCATCTGGATCATCTTTTGGGCCAACGCCTTTTTGGTACGCGACAAGGAACAGATCACCTTCGATCTGGTCTACCGCCAAGCCCCCGACGGCATCAAGCGCTGGATGGCGCTCGCGCGCCTGGTGCTGATCGGCGGCATCTTCCTTTGGGCGCTGCCGGGCTCGGTCGACTACCTGCTATTCCTGTGGCGCGAACGCACGCCGGTGCTCAATCTGCGCCTCGACGCCATCTATTCCTGCTTCGGCCTGTTCCTCGCGGCCGTGATCCTGCGCGCCGCCGGCACGATCGTGCAACTCATCGGGCCGAAGTGGCGCGACTCTATTTAGAGCGTGATCCGGTGCGATTGAATCGACGCCAATCCCGCTCGTCCCCGCGAAAGCAAGGGACCCAGGGCCAAAGAACTGGATGCCCGCTTTCGCGGGCATGAGCGGATCGTGTTCTAGACTCCAAGAGGGGCGCTGAATGTCGGACGGATTATGGGTGCTGCTCGGCGTCTTCACGCTGGCCGCGGTGCTCGGTGCTCCGCTCGGCCTGTCGATGCTGGCGGCGGGCTTCGCCTATCTGGTGTCGACCCATCAGGATGTCGGCCTCGTCGTCGACCAGACCATGAACGGCCTTTACAACAGCTATCTGCTGATCGCGGTCCCGCTCTTCATCTTCGTCGCCAACACCATGAATGCGAGCGGCGTGATCGAGCGGCTGCTCGCCTTCGGCAGCGCGATGGTCGGCCATCTGCCGGGGGGCCTCGCGCAAGTGAACGTGGTCTCGAACCTGATCTTCTCCGGCATGAGCGGCAGCGCCGTTGCCGACGCATCCGGTCCCGGGCTGATCGTGGCGCGCATGATGACCCGGAACGGGCGTTATCCGCGCGGCTTTGCCGCTGCGACCTCGGTGGTATCGGCGACGCTCGGGCCGCTGATGCCGACCTCGATTCCGATGATCTTCTATGCGCTCATTGCCAACGCGTCGGTCGGCGCCATGTTCCTCGGCGGCCTGGTGCCGGCCGGCATGATGGCGCTCTCGATGATGCTGGTGATCGCCATCGTGGCGCGGCGTCGGAATTTTCCGCGCGAACCGCGCACGCCCTGGGGCGACATGCCAAGCGTCCTCGGCCGCGCGCTGCTGCCGCTCGCACTGCCGGGCATCCTGCTCGGCCTGATCTATTCCGGCGTCACCACGCCGACCGAAGCCGCCGCAATCGCCGCAAGTTACGCTCTTGTGCTCGCCTTCGTGGTCTATCGCACGCTGCACGTGCGGCAATTGCTGGCGGTGATTTCCGAGACCGTGCGGGCGACCGCGATGATCGCGCTGATCATGGCGGGCGCCTTCGTGTTCAACTATGCGGTGGCCAACGAGGGCGTGCCGCAGCTCATCCGCAACACCTTCATGGCCTGGAACCTGTCGGCGACGGGCTTCCTGTTGTGCATCGACCTGCTGATGCTGCTGCTTGCTATCGTGCTAGACGAAGTCACCATATTGCTGGTGATCGTGCCGCTGCTGGTCCCGATCGCCCAGGGGCTCGGCATCGATCTCGTCCATTTCGGCATCGTGATCGTGCTCAACATGATGGTCGGGCTCACGCTGCCGCCGCACGGGCTGCTGTTGTTCGTGATGAGCGGGCTGACCGGCACGCCGCTGTCGGAAATCTTCCGCGAGGTGCCGCCCTTCATCCTCGCCATGCTGGCGATCGTCGTGCTCGTCACGTTCTTTCCGGATTTGGCGCTGTGGGTGCCGCGCGCGGCCGGGCTGATCAAGCCTTGAGCCGGAGTGGCGGTGTACCCTGGCCTGGCCCCGCTCCGATCAGTTCAGCGTGAACAGACCAAGCGCGGCGCGAACATCGCGCAATGTGGCATCCGTTATCTCGCGCGCTCGCGCGGTGCCGCGCTTGACGACTTGCAGCACATAGCCGGGATCGCGCGCGAGTGCGCCACGACGCTCGCGGATCGGCGCGAGAAGCGCCTGCAGCACGTAATCCAGGCGTTTCTTCACGATGCTGTCGCCCAAACCGCCGCGGATATAGCGCGCCTTCAAATCCTCGACCACACTGTGATCGTCGTCGAACGTGTCCAGGTACGTGAAGACCACGTTGCCCTCGAGGCGCCCTGGGTCGGATGCCTTGATGTGGCTTGGATCGGTGAACATGCGCCGGACAGCCTCACGTATTTCGTCGGCCATGGCCGATAGCGCAATGGCATTGCCCTGCGACTTGCTCATTTTGGCTTTGCCGTCGATGCCGGGAAGGCGTCCGACGCGAGGAATAAGCGCGCGGGCTTCCGGCAACACATCGACGCCAGCCTGGCGGTTGATGCGGCGGACAACCTCATTGGTCTGCTCGATCAACGGAGCCTGATCTTCCCCAACCGGGACGATCGTCGCTTTGAAAGCGGTGATGTCGGCGGCCTGGGCGACCGGATAGCAGAGAAAACCCGCCGGAATATCTCGGCCGAAACCGCGCGTCTGGATTTCGTCCTTGATGGTCGGGTTGCGCTCGAGCCGCGCCACCGTGACAAAGTTCATATACAGCAGGGTCAATTCGGCCAGTGCCGGAAGATGCGATTGAAGACAGATCGTGGTCTGGTTCGGGTCGATCCCGACAGCCAGATAGTCCGTCGCGATCTCAAGGACATTGTCACGTACCCGGCCGGGATCGTGCGCATTGTCGGTGAGTGCCTGGTTATCGGCCAGCAGCAGGTATTGCTGGTGCGTCGTCTGCAGGGCGATGCGGTTCTTCAACGAACCGGCGTAGTGCCCCAGGTGCAGCGGACCGGTTGTTCTGTCGCCGGTCAGGATGACGGGAAGGGTGGGGGACGAATGTTGCATCGCGGTTCTCCAGATGGGAGCCGCCGTTCTGTCGGACTATGGATGCAGGTGATGCCGCAACCGCACGAGCCGATGAACGGCGGCGACGGTTGGGTGAATGACAAAGCCGTGCCGCTCCTTAAGTGGAGCGCCACCACAAATTCGCGAACGTGGTCACGACGGCAGTCATGCGGACGGTATTGACGAAACGCCTAAGGAAAGCAAGCCGGCTTGTTGGCAGACTGTGCAGCACGCATCCGACGGATCATTCCTTGGCACGTGGCCGTCTGGGCGGCGCTCGCCGTGAGGTTGACTTGCGCTTTGGTCCCACCGAAGCCTTCGTCATCTCGATTTCGGGTTCGATCGATCCGAGGCTCTGGTAGATGTCCTGAAAGACGACCTTGAGGCGGGAGACCTCGGAGTCGGAGAAGCCCGACACCGCCACATCCTCGAAATGAACGGCGATCGGCATCAGCTCCTCGACGAGAGATTTGCCTTTTGCCGTCAGATTGATCGCAACCGTGCGTCCGTTGTCTTCCAGGCGGCTGCGCGTCACCAGACCCTTGCGCTTCATCTCGCCGACGAGGCGCGACAGTGTGGAAATTTCCGCGGACGTCACCAGCGCAAGATCGCTCAGCCGCTGGTCGCCTTTTTCCCACAGCGCCGCCATCACCCGGTACATCGGTAGCGTGACGCCGAACGGCGCGATGCGCCGCGAGAACAGCTCGCCCATCCGCACGCCGACCCGGTTCAACAGATAGGGAAACGAATT
>JBBWZU010000408.1:0-2822 GCA_039649225.1 Hyphomicrobiales bacterium
GGACTTGATCCTCATCGCGCTTGTGGCGGTTCTCGCCGTCGCCGTCATCGTGCCAATCTGAGCAACCGATCGAGATCGATGAACGTCGTGAGATGATCGGCCAGCCGGTCGAGGGTGGTCTCGACCAACTCGTCATAGGCGACCGTCGCCGGACCTCCGCCGAGCCGGGCAAGCCATGCGGCGCGCTGCTTGTCGTCGGCGAACAGGCCGTGGATATAAGTGCCGAGCACGCGGCCATTGACAGATACGGCGCCCTCGGGCGTTCCGTCCGCCAAGTGGGCGAACGGCCGCGCGCGATCCGGCCCCTCGGTCGTGCCCATGTGCATTTCGTAACCCGAGAAGGATATGCCCTCGCGGGTCGTGCCGCGGCTCAGCGTCAGTGTCTTCTCCGGTGACAACACGGTCTCGACGTCGAGCAAGCCGAGCCCTGGCACGGTGCCGGCCGGCCCCTCGATGCCGCTCGGATCGGTGATGGACTTGCCGAGTATCTGATAGCCGCCGCACAGTCCGAGCACGACTCCGCCGCGGCGTACATGCGCCGCGACATCGATGTCGAATCCGCTCTCGCGCAACGCCGCCAGATCGGCGATGGTTGTTTTCGATCCCGGCAGGATCACCAGGTCGGCATCGCCGGGCAGTGCCGCGCCGGCGTGAACGCGGACCAGGTTCACGTTGGACTCGGCTTCAAGCGGATCGAGGTCGTCGAAATTAGCGATCTGCGGCAGGATCGGAACCGCGATCACAAGCTTCGCGCCCTCGCGCCGTCGCGCCGGCCGATCCAGCGCCAGCGCATCCTCGGCCGGAAGATGCCGTGACTCGTCGAAGTAAGGAACAAGACCGAGAGCGGGCCATCCGGTCGCGGCTGCAATCGCCTCTTTGCCCGCCATGAACAGGCTCGGGTCGCCGCGAAACTTGTTGATGATGAAGCCTTCGACCAGCGCAGCGTCGTCGGGATCGATGACCGCCTTGGTGCCGACCAGGCTCGCAATCACGCCGCCGCGATCGATGTCGCCGATGATGATGACGGGCACGCCTGCTGCGCGCGCAAAACCCATATTGGCGATGTCGTGGCGGCGCAAATTGATTTCCGAGGCGCTGCCCGCGCCTTCGACCAAGATGAGATCCGCCTCCCGCTTCAAGCGCGCGAAGCTGTCGAGCACATAGGGCAGCATCTTGGGCTTCATGCCCTGGTACTCGGCGGCCTTGGCGCTGCCGTGGACCTGGCCCTGCACGACGATCTGCGCGCCGATCTGGCTTTGCGGCTTGAGCAGGATCGGGTTCATGTGGACGCTGGGCGCCACGCCCGCGGCGCGCGCCTGCAGCGCCTGCGCGCGGCCGATCTCGCCGCCATCGGCGGTGACGGCGGCATTGTTCGACATGTTCTGCGGCTTGAACGGCAGGACACGAAGTCCGCGCTTGGTGTAGGCGCGTGCCAATCCGGCGACGATGAGCGATTTGCCGACGTCCGAGCCGGTACCCTGAAACATGATGGCGCGGGCGGTCACGCTTTAGAACTCGATGCCGGGTTGCGCCTTCACGCCGGCCGCGAAGTGGTGCTTCACGAGCGTCATGTCGGTGACGAGATCCGCCGCGGCGATGAGCTCGGGTTTGGCGTTGCGGCCGGTGACCACGACGTGGAGGTCGGATCGGCGCGCGGCGAGCTTTTCGACGACCGCCGCGAGATCGAGATACTCGTAGCGCAGTGCGATGTTGAGCTCGTCGAGAATGATCAGCCCGAGCGTCGGATCCGCCATCAATTCGCAGGCCTTGTTCCAGGCGCGTTCGGCGGCGGCGATGTCGCGCTTGAGATCCTGCGTATCCCAGGTGAAGCCTTCGCCCATGGTGTGCCAGACGAGCTGGTCGCCGAATGTCTCGAGCGCGTCGCGCTCCGCCGACTGCCATGCCCCCTTGATGAATTGCACCACGCCGACGCGCCGCCCGCGTCCGAGCATCCGCAAGGCGAGGCCGAATGCCGCCGTCGACTTTCCCTTGCCGGTTCCGGTGTGGACGATCAGCAGTCCCTTCTCGATGCTTTTGCTGGCGACCTCCGCGTCCTGCACCGCCTTGCGCTTGGCCATCTTGGCGCGATGGCGATTGGCTTCGGTATCCGCCACAGCCTTGTTCATGATTGTCCCTTCACGATCATCGGAAGTCCCGCCACGACGAGAACCACGCGATCGGCGCGCGCCGCGACCCGTTGGTTGAGCAGGCCCTGGACATCCCGGAAGCGGCGCGCCAGCGCATTGTCCGGCACGATCCCGGATCCGACCTCATTGCTGACAAGCACGAGCGCTGCCTCATGCGCAAGCATGGCGGCTTCGAGGCGTGCGATTTCGGCCTCGATGTCGCGTCCGGCCAGCATCAGGTTCGAGAGCCACAGCGTCAGGCAGTCGACGAGGACAGTCGCGGAGCGTGGAAGCGCCGCCAGAGCGCCGGCAAGATCCAGCGGCGCGTCAATGGTCTGCCAGTCGCGGCTGCGGCGGCTCTTATGGTCCGCGATACGTGTTGCCATCTCGTCGTCGAACGACTCCGCCGTGGCCACGTAGATCCACGGCGGCTGCGACGCCATTGCCACCTGCTCGGCGTAGCGGCTTTTGCCGGAACGGGCGCCGCCGAGAACCAGTGTCGAGTGTGAGCCGCCAATCGCCAAGGGATGATCCACCATCAAAGTCGCGCGAGACGCGCGGATTGTTTCAACCATTTGCCGGCCCGAAAGGCTATACGGTTCACGGACGACAGACTGGAAAAGCGTGATGGTTGAGGCACAATTTGGGGAGACGTTTCGCGCGGAGCTACTTGAGCTTCTGTCGTGGCGCCGTGAC
>JBBWZU010000424.1:0-2585 GCA_039649225.1 Hyphomicrobiales bacterium
TCGGCCGGGCTCTGGGCGTGCCGGAGCGCGCCGAGGCGATCGCCCGCTACGTGGAGGACACCGAAAAGTTGATCGACGAGCGGCTGAAAGACATTCCGCCGGCGGCACGCAAGCGCGTCTATCTGGCGCGCCAGCCGAACGGGCTCGAGACCGGCCTGCAAGGCTCGATCAATACCGAGATCATCGAGCGGGCCGGCGGCATCAACGTCGCCGAGCGTGCGGCCGGGCGCGGCGGCATCGCCAATGTGTCGATCGAACAGGTGATCGCCTGGGCGCCCGACACGATCATTACCTGGGACGCCAATTTCTTCAGCAAAGTCTACGACGACCCGGCCTGGGCGAGCGTACCGGCCGTGACCGCCAAACGCGTGTTCCAGGCGCCGCGCCTGCCGTTCGGCTGGATCGATGCGCCGCCTTCGATCAACCGCGTCATCGGCCTGCGCTGGATCGCCGGGCTGCTCTATCCGGAGAAATTCCCCGAGGACATCCGCGCGACGGCGCGCGATTTCATCAAGCTGTTCTATCAGGCCGACGTCACCGACGCGCAGCTCGATCGCATTCTCTCAGGCGCCCAGCCCGGCGGGCGGGGGCGCTGATGCGCCGTTCCGTCGCTGTGCTGCTGCTCGCGGCACTGTTGGCGGCGCTGCTGCTGGCACTCGGCGTTGGACCTTATCCGCTGCGCCTGTCCGACATTTTGAACGCGGCCGCCAGGCTGTTCGGCCATGCCGACGGCGCGATGACGTCGGGCGAGATCGTGTTCATGCGCGTGCGGCTGCCGCGCGTTGCGGCCGCCGTCCTGGTCGGGGCCGCTCTGGCGGGCGCCGGAACCGCCTATCAGACGCTGTTTCGCAATCCTCTGGTCTCGCCGGATATTCTCGGCGTCTCGACCGGCGCCGGCCTCGGCGCCGTGCTCGGCATTCTGCTCTCGCTGCCCGTCGCGGGCATTCAGGGCCTCGCATTCCTGCTCGGCCTTGCCACCGTGGCGCTGGTCTATCTGATCGCCGCCGCGCTGCGCGGCCATGACCGCACGCTGGTGCTGGTGCTCTCCGGCGTGGTGATCGGCGCGCTTGCGGGCGCCTGCATCTCGCTGGTGAAGATTTTGGCCGATCCCTACGATCAGCTTCCCGCCATCACGTTCTGGCTGCTCGGCAGCCTTGCTGGCGTGAAACTCTCCGATCTCATGCTGGTCGCGCCGCTGGTGCTGATCGGGCTCGTTCCGCTCGTATTGCTGCGCTGGCGCATCGGTGTGCTGTCGCTTGGGGATGACGAAGCGCGTGCGCTCGGCGTCGACGTCCCGCGGCTGCGTTTGCTGGTGATCGGCGCCGCCACGCTGATGACCGCGAGCGTGGTCGCAATCTCCGGCGTGATCGGCTGGATCGGCCTGATGATCCCGCACATCGCGCGCATGCTGGTCGGCCCGAACTTCGCGCGGCTGCTGCCCGCCGCGATGCTGCTCGGCGCCTCGTTCATGCTGCTGGTCGATTCGCTGGCGCGCACCATGGCGCGCATCGAAACGCCGCTCGGCATTTTGACCGCCGTGCTCGGCGCGCCGTTCTTCCTCTGGCTGCTCGCGCGCGGCCGAAGAACCTGGGGCTGATCATGCAGCTCGTCGCGCGCGATTTGTCGATCGGCTACCGCAACCACCTGGTCGGCTCAGATATCGACCTCACGCTCGGGCCAAGCGAAGTGCTGGTGCTGCTCGGACCGAACGGCGCCGGCAAGACCACGTTGTTCCGCACGCTGCTCGGCCTGCATGGCGCGCTCGGCGGCGCCGTGCTGCTCGACGGCCAGCCGATTGCCGGCATGCGTCCGGCCGAGATCGCGCGCCAGATGGCCTATGTGCCGCAGGCGCACGCGACAGAGTTTTCGTTCACGGCGCTCGACGTGGTGCTGATGGGCCGCACCGCGCGGCTTGGCGCCTTTGCCAGCCCGGGCGCCGCCGATGAGCGCGTCGCGCGCGACAAGCTCGCCGCGCTCGGTATCGCGGACCTCGCCGATCACGACTACACCCGCATCTCGGGCGGTCAGCGCCAGCTCACTTTGATCGCGCGTGCGCTGGCGCAGGAGGCGCCGATTTTGGTAATGGACGAGCCGACCGCCAGCCTCGATTTCGGCAATCAGGCGATGGTGCTCGGCCGCATCCGCGATCTTGCCGCCGAGGGCTACGGCATCGTGCTCTCGACGCATGATCCGGATCACGCGCTGCTGGTCGGCACGCGTGTCGCGGTGATCGCCGAAGGCGGATTGCGCGCGGTCGGCCCGCCGCAAGCCGTCGTCACCGCCGAGATGCTGTCGGCGATCTACCGCACGCCGGTGATCGTCGAGGACACGCCATCGGGCCGGCGCGTGTGCGTGCCGGCGTGGGGGAAGGGAGCGAATAGGGAGTAGCGAATAGCGAATAGCGAATAGCGAATAGGAAGGAAGTGCCTGCTTGCGCTTCACTATTCGCTATTCGCTACTCACCATTCGCCCGCTCCTGGCAACGGCAGCAGCCGCGGTGGCACCGGCGTCGACTGCACCAGTGACGTCGTGGTCTGGCCGTAAGCCAAGAACTGATCGAGCACACGGTCGAGCTGGTCGATCGC
>JBBWZU010000446.1:0-13352 GCA_039649225.1 Hyphomicrobiales bacterium
GTGTCGAGATGCAGCGGCACCGACACCAGCATTCCCTGCCGGTAATTGCCGACCGACGGCACGAAGATCGGCCGCCGCGTCAGCTTCGAATAAAGCTGCGTCTCGGGCAAATGCTTGTGCGCGAAGCCAAGACCGTAGAGCTCGAAGGACGGCGCCGTCCCGCCCTCGAAATCGGCGATCATCGACTTTCCGCCACCCGAATAACCGCTGACCGCGTTGATCGTGACCGGATAGTCGGCCGGCATGACGCCGGCATCGACCAGCGGCCGGATCAGCGCGATCGCGCCGGTCGGATAGCAGCCGGGGTTGGAGACCTTGCGCGCGGACCTGATCTTGTCGGCCTGATCCGGCGCCAGTTCCGGGAAGCCATAGACCCAGCCCGGCGCGACGCGATGCGCCGTCGAGGCATCGAGCACCTTCGGCCCGGCCGCGCCCATGCTGTCGATCAGCGCAACAGTCTCCGTCGCGGCCTGGTCCGGCAGGCAGAGGATGACAAGGTCGACCTCTTCCATCAGCGCCCGCTTGGCCGCCGCGTCTTTGCGCTTCTCCGGCGCGATACTCCTGGTCGCGATATCGCTGATCTGGTCGAGGCGTTGCCGGATGCCCAGCCCGGTCGTGCCGGACTCGCCGTCGACGAAGATCGTCGGCGTCTTGGTCGATGCCGGGGCTTTCGGCTTGGTGTCGACGAGGGTCATGGCGGGCTCCTTTGCACTACGGAAACAACGCGATCTGCTCCAGACCCATCGTTTCGGGAAATCCGAGCATCAGGTTCATATTCTGAATCGCCTGTCCGGCCGAACCCTTGACCAGATTGTCGAGCGTCGAGACCACGATGGCGCGGCTCTTGATGCGGTCGGCAAAGACGCCGATCTGCACATAATTCGAGCCGCGCACGTTCTGCGTCTGCGGCACCACGCCTTTCTGCGCCACATGCACGAACGGCTCGTCTTTGTAGGCCGCGGCAAGCGCAGTCCGCAGATCGTCCGGCGTTGCGCCGTTGAGCTTGACATAGGACGTGCAAAGCTCGCCCCGGCTCATCGGGATGAGATGCGGCGTGAAGTTCACCGTCACGGCGGCGCCGGCCGCCACGCCGATCTCCTGCTCGATCTCCGGCGAGTGCCGGTGCGTGCCGACCGAATAAGGCGAAAGCCCCTCGCCTGCTTCGCTGAATAGCGTGCTCTGCTTCAGGCCACGGCCCGCGCCGGTGACGCCGGATTTGGCGTCGATGACGATGTCATCGACATCGATCAGCTTGGCCTTGGCGAGCGGAACAAGCGCAAGCAGCGCCGCCGTCGGATAGCAACCCGGACAGGCGACAAGCCGCGCGGCGGTGATCTTCTGGCGATAGAGTTCAGTGAGGCCGTACACCGCCTCGCCTTGCAGCTTGGGCGCCCGATGCGCGTGGCCATACCACTGCGCATAGACGTCCATGTCGCGCAGCCGGAAGTCCGCCGACATGTCGAGCACCTTGATCTTCGGATTGGCCTCCAGCACCGAGGCCGTGATCTCCTGCGTGGTGCCGTGCGGCAGGCCGCAGAACACCGCGTCGAGCCTGGTCCAGTCGACCTTTTCCCATTCGACCAGCTGCGGCAGGTCGAGCATGAAGAAATGCGGAAACACCTCCGCCATCGCCTTGCCGGCATGGGTATTGGCGGTGAGCGCCACGATCTCGGCGTTCGGATGCCGCGCCAGCAGCCGCACCGCATCCGCGCCGGTGTAGCCGGATGCGCCGAGCACGCCGATCTTCGCTTTCGTTGTCATCTCACTCTCCGGCCATTGCAAGTGTACCCGCAACGGCGGTCGCTTTTGTGTCACTCGCGCGGTAGTCCAAATTCGGCCGCAGCGCGATCATGCGCTGCGCGATCGCATGCGAGGACGGGTCGTCCTGCCGGCTCAGCGCGGTCGCGATTGCCACGTGATCTTCGTCCTGTTTGTGCTGGTTGAGCTTGAACGCGCCCTCGACGGTCTCGACCGTCATTTCAACCGCCACGATGGCGGCGAGCAGCATATCGCGGCGCTTGTCCGCCACCTTGTCGAGCAGCCACGGCTCCTTGGGCGCAAGCCAGTTTTCGAATTTAGCGCTGAGCGCTTCGGTGTGCGCCTGTGTGTGCTCGCCCGGAATGACCCGCACCGGCCCCGAAAGCTGCACCGTTTCATACAGCCAGGTCGGCACCTGTTCCTTGCTCGCGTACCAGTCGGGCGACACATACGCGTCATGCCCCTGCACCGCGACCAGCCAGGTCCCGCCTTTTTCGGCGATCTGCCCTAGCGGGTTGGCGCGTGCCACGTGGAATTCGAGCTTCGGCATCTTGCCATCCTGCTCGATCAGGCGGAACGGCAGCGGCGAAGCCACCGGCCGGCCGCCATCGGTGGCGATCACCAGACCGAAGCCGCGCGCGGCCGCGAACGCGAGGCTCGCGGCGGGATGCACCTTGAAAGCAGGATGGACATACATGGCTCGGTCTCCGGGTTCTTTTGAGAATTCGGAGATCGGTAGCGCGGGGGTGTCGGATCAGTGTGCCGCGGAGCCGTCTCCGGCGGCAGGCTGACGATCAGATGCGATCGAACGCCAGTGCCGCCCTGAAAGGACGGCGGCGGCGCGCGGACAATATGGTCGTGATCTGCATCATGGCGGCGGCATTTATCCTTTGACGCGCCCCGGCGTCAAGTTCCAACATTTAGTCGCCGTTCACGACCGCGTGGTTCAGGCGTTCCCCTCGGGCGTGTTGTCGAGGAGTGTGCGAAGCCGCGTCACGCTCATCTCCTCCTCGGAATCGACGGTGTGGTGGCGCAGATACTCGGCCATCGCGGCGGCGGTAAACAGCTTTTGTCCGCGATAGCGCTCGGTGAGGTCGGCGAACACGGCGTTGATCGAGTTCTGCTCGATGACGCCGTGCATGGCCATCACTTTCATCAACAGGATCAGCGTGTCCGCCAGGGCGAGTTCCGCTCCGGTAAACACCGGCACCGGCTGGTCGTCGGCCATACTTGCAGTCCCCAGTTCCGACGACACAACCGCTGTTGGGATAACTCGCCCGTATGTCACTACCTCTCCAAGGCGCTGAATAACCATACGTAAGACTGCTGACTCTTTCCAGCCTGTGAATTGGAACTTTGTGGTCGGGGATCAGGAATCTAAGGAAGAGTGACGATCTCGATCCAGTTCGGATTTTTGCCGACCGGATATTGCTTGAGCTTGCTCAGCCCGCCGGTCTTGGCGTCGATCGCATAACTCGTCATGCCGTCCGAAAGCTCGCCCACGGCGTAGAGATATTTGCCGGTCGGATCGATCTCGAAGGCGCGTGGTTGCTTCTCGGTCGGAACGCTCCCGTTCGCCGTCAGCATGCCGGTCTTGGCGTCCACCTTGTACTGCTGGATCGTGCTGGTGCCGCGTTCGGTGGCGTAGAGATATTTGCCGTCCGGCGTCAGATGGACGTCGGCGGCCCACACCTTCTCGGCCGGACCTTCCTTCGGCAGCGCGCTGATGACCTGCAGCTGCTTGGTGAGCAGGCCCTTCTTGGCATCGTAGTCGAACACCGCGAGCGTGGCGTTCAGTTCGTGCAGCACATAGACGAACTTCTCATTCTTGCTGAAGCGGAAGTGGCGCGGTCCGGACTTGTCGGCGGATTTCACCGACGGCGGATCGTTTGGCTTGAGGTCGCCGGTCTTGGCGTCGAACACGAATTGGTTGACGGCGTCGGCGCCGAGGCTCGGCGACAGCACATGCTTGTTCGACTTGTCGGTCAGGATCGCATGCGAGTTCGGCAGATTCTGGATGCTCTGCTTGGCCGCCTGCACGATCCCGTCTGCGCCGATCGGATTGACCGTCACCATGTGGCCCGGATAGGACGCGCTCAGCAGCCATTTTCCGGTGCGGTCGGTCGTGATGTAGGCCATCGAATGCGCGAGCGTGCCGTTGCCGAGGTGCTTGAGCTTGCCGGACTTCGGATCGATCGCGAATGCGGCGGCCGTGAGCGGCTCGCCGCGGAAGCCGGCGTAGAGGAATTTCTTGTTCGGCGAGACCGCCATGGGAATCGAACCACCCGCCTTGGTGATTCCCGGAACGGCGAAGCGGTCGATCTCCTTGAGGTCACCGGTCTTCGGATCAAGCGTCAGCGTGACGATTTCATTCGAGCCCGCGTTGCCGACATACATGACGGTCGCGGTGCCGGCCGCTGCCGATGTCATCGCGATGGCCGCGACAGAGAGTGCGCCCGCAAGCGCTGTGAAGGCGATCCGCATAGTGTCCTCCCGAAACATGAAGCGTGTTTTGTTTTGACTGATATATTAGTCACGTCAGTTGACCCTGTTCAAAGCCACTGTTCAAGCCCGCAACGGCCAACCGCATCAAAAATATGAGGGCGTTCGCAGGCGCCCTCATAGTCTCGGTTTACAAGCCGTGAATCAGATCGACGGATTCCACGCCGCCATGACTTCGCGGAATCCGTTGCCGTTCTTTTCCACATAACCGTGCGACGGAAACGGGAAGTGGAAGCCCTGCACCATCATGCGTTCGCTCGCCAGCATGTCGAGACTCTTGCGGCGCGTGGCCTCGGCCATCACCGGGTCCTGGTCGTAGAAAGCGTGCCAGCCCGGATTGCGCACGAACAGAAACGGCACATGCGTCATGTCCGACTGGATGAAGACCTTGTTGGCGCCGGACGACAGCACATACGACGTGTGCCCGACGGAATGTCCGGGCGTGCCGACCGCCACCATCCCGGGGATCACGTCCTTGTCCCATTCATAGGTGCGCAGGCGCTTCATGACATCGGCGTTGAACACGCGGCGCACGTTCTTGAAATTGGTCTCCAGGCGTCCCTTCGGGGCGCGGCTCATCTCACCGTCATCCATCCAGTACTTATGCTCGCCCGCCGGCACCAGGATCTCGGCATTCGGGAACGCGACTGAGTTGTCGGCCTTGATCAGCCCGTTGATGTGGTCGCCGTGGTAGTGCGAGATGATCACCGCATCGAATGCCGCAGGATCGAGGCCCGCGGCGCTGAGATTGGCCTGAAGCTGGCCGATCTTGCCTTTGCTCGAAGCGTAGGCGCCCTCGCCCGTGCCGGTGTCGACCAGCACCAGCTTGGAGCCGGTATTGATGACGATCGGATTGTACGGATTGAAGAAGATGTTCTTGTCCATATAGGCCGCCGCAAGACCGGCCTGGACTTCTTCCTTTTTCATATTGATGACGAAGTCGTCGGGGAGCGGAAACTGGTTGAGACCGTCGGTCACGACCGTGACCTCGATGCTGCCGACCTTGTAGCGATAGAAGCCCGGCGCCTGTTTGCCGACCGGCGGCGCCGCCGCGCGCACGCGCGAAATTGCCCCTCCTCCAACAAGCGCACCGGCGGTTGCGGCACCGGCGAGCAGGCTGCGGCGATCGAGTTTCATCATGCGATACTCCTTCGAAGTTTCCGTGAGGGTGCGTTTTTTTTGTTCGCGCCTGCGGCTTTACAGGTCCCTTCGGCTTGCGTAGCCATCTCGCGAAATGACACGAGCAATCCGAAAGTGGTCAATGCTATCACGACTTGTCCTTGCGCTCGCGCTTGTTGCCTCGCCCTGTCTGACATCCCCCAGTCTTGCCGCCGGCATCCTCGATAATCGTCCTGCCTTTTCGGAAGCCAACGAGCCGGCGAAGCGACCGGCGACCTGCGAAGAGCTGCGCCGCATGTCGGCCGGACTCAACTCGCCGGATCTTCGCATCGATCTTGCGATCGTCGGCCAGTTGACCGCGATCAGGCCGAACGGTGCGTTCTGGTCCATGGAGATGTGCCGGGATTTGTATGTCATGTGCCTCGCCTACCAGTCGAGCGACTTGAAGGTCGGTGATCGCGTGCTGTTTCGCGGCGCTTACTCCCGTCTCGACGAAAATCATGTCGTGCTCGGCCCGTGCCTCGCGGACCGGCAGTAGCGGAACGCGGAAAGATCGGCGCGGATCAGATCGCCGGATTCCAGGCGGCCGGCACCAGACGATAGCCGGCGCCGTCCTTCTCGACATGCCCGAGCGACGGGAACGAGAAGTGATACCCCACGACCGCGGTCTTCTCGGCCGACGCCATGTCGTAGAACTTGTGCCGCGTCGCCTGCGCGAGTTCGGGATCATTGTCGAACACCACGTGCCAGTCCGGATTGCGCAGGAACAGCGCCGGAATGTTGCTCACGTCGGATTGAACCAGCAGTTTGCCGTTACCCGACGCGATCGCGAACGAGGTATGTCCGGGCGTATGGCCCGGCGTCGAGATCGACGTGATGCCGGGCGCGACCTCCTTGCCCCATTCGAACTTGGTCACCTTGTCGGCGAGACCATCGAACACTTTCTTCACGGTCGGGAAGTTGCCCTTGTTGAAGCCGTTCGCCTTGGCGGCGTTTGCCTCGTCGCTCCAGAACGCCCATTCGGGCCCCGGCACCATGATCTCGGCATTCGGATAGGTCAGCTTGCCGTCCGGCGTGCGCAGTCCGCCGATGTGGTCGCCATGGAAATGCGAGATCAACACGATGTCGACCGCGTTCGGATCGATGCCGGCGGCCTTCATGTTGGCACTCATCTGTCCGGCCGCGCCCTTGGTCTGCTCGAATGCGCCGAGGCCGTTGCCGGTGTCGATCACGATCAGCTTGGAGCCCGTGTTCACCGCCACCGGATTGAACGGAATGGTGACCTGGCCCTTCGGCATGTAGGCGCCTTCGGCCGCCGCGAGCGCTTCGTCTTTCTTCTTGTTGACCACGAAGGTGTCGGGCATCGGGAAGGTGCGCGCGCCGTCGGACAGCGCTGTGATCTCGTAGTCGCCGACCTTCTGGCGATAGAAGCCCGGCGCCTGGGTCGTCGCAGCCGGGGCTGCGGCGCGCGCGAAGGTAAAACCTTCAAGCGAAAGCGCGGTGCCCGCAACCGCGGTGCCGGCCAGAAACGAACGGCGAGTGAGTTCGGTCATGATATCCTCCCGAGATGTGCGGCCGGCCCTCTTGCGGGGCGGTGCGCCGGAATGCTGCCATGGATTGTAGCGCAGCGGGCCGAAAAGCAGAAGGCCGCCCGCAGGCAGCCTTCTGGCATCAGGTTATTTCGCGCTTTGAAAAGCCGATCAGAACACCGATTGCCAACTGGCCGGCACGAAGTCGTAGCCATTGCCGAGCTTGGCGATATAGCCGACCGCCGGGAACGGAAAGTGATAGGCGGTGATCGGCAAGCGGTCGGCCGCCGCCATGTCGAGCAGCTTGCGCCGCGTGGCCAGCGCCTGATCCGGGATCATGTCGGCCCACAGCCGCCATTCCGGATTGCGTGCGAAGAGAACCGGATGATTGGTGACGTCCACGATGTGCATCAGCTTGGCGTTGCCGGAGGCAATGACGAAAGCCGCATGGCCCGGGCTGTGCCCGCGCGCATCGACCGCGGTGATGCCGGGCACCAGTTCCTTGCCGAACTCGAACTGTTTCACATCCTTGGCGATCGGATCGAAGACGCGCTTCACATTGGCAAAAGTGGGATTCCACATGGCCGGCGCCCTGCTCGACTCCCCGGCATCGGTCCAATAGGCCCATTCACCCGCCGGCACCATGATCTCGGCACTCGGAAAATTGGCCACACCGGCCTTGGCGCGAAGACCCGAGATGTGATCCGGATGGAAATGGCTGATGATGACGGTGTCGATCGACTTCGGATCAATGCCGGCGGCAGCGAGGTTCGCAAGCAGCGCGCCCTGCGTGGGTGAGCCGTTATCGCCGAAGCCGGTGTCGAACAGCACGAGATTCTTGCCGGTGTTCACCAGCAACGGGTTAAACGGGATGCGCAAATCATCCTTCGGAATGAAGCCTGCTTCGAGCGCTTTCTGGATTTCTTCCAGCGGCGTGTTGACCACATAGTTCTCAAGCTTGGGCACTTTCGTGAAGCCGTCATTGAACGACGTGATCTCGAATTCTCCGATCTTGAAGCGATAGACGCCGGGCATCTGCTTGCCGGCGGCCGGAGCCGCGGCCTGTGCGGTCGGGCGCAGCGCGAGTGGTGCAATCGTGCCGGCGGCGACGGCGCCGCCCAGCAGGCTGCGACGGGTGAGTTGCTTCATCATGATCTCCCAAATGTTGCGTTTGCGGGACGCGAAAGGCCGATTTTGAGCGCTCCTCGCGCCGTGATACCAACACCGCGACGAGACCAGTACTCCGAGTGTCCGGCTGAATGCGATCTACCCTCACGACATCTTGATGGTAGAAGTCGCCACAGCTTGCCCGCGCAAGGCAGCATGCCCCCCTCTGCCCGACTATAAAGACAGCGATAAGACCATGACCGAGACGGCGCCCTCCGTGCGCTCCCCCTCTCCGGCGCTTCTGCCCGTGTACGGCGCGGCGATCTTCCTCTCCGCCGCGCTGCTGTTCGCCGTGCAGCCGATGTTCACCAAGATGGTGCTGCCGCGCCTTGGCGGCTCGCCGTCGGTGTGGTCGGTCGCGATGGTGTTCTTTCAGGCCATGCTGCTCGGCGGCTATGCCTATGCGCACCTGCTGACGCGCTTCCTGACGTTCCGGATCGCGATCGCGGTGCAAGTCGTGTTGCTGATCGCGGCGGCGCTCACGCTGCCGCTTGCGATCCGCTCCGGCTGGGGGCGCCCGCCTGAACAAGGCGAGGCGATCTGGCTGATCGGGCTGTTTGCGGCCTCGATCGGGCTGCCGTTCTTTGCGCTCTCGGCCAACGGTCCGCTGTTGCAGGCCTGGTTCTCCCGCACCGCCCATCCGGCAGCAAACAACCCCTATTTCCTCTATGCGGCCAGCAATATAGGAAGCTTCCTTGCACTGATCTCCTATCCGATTTTGGTGGAGCCGCTGGTGCGGCTCGGCGACCAGACCCGCGCCTGGTCGGCCGGCTTCGTGATTTTGATCGCGCTGATCGCGGCTTGCGGCGCACTGCTCTGGCGTAGCGCGCCAGAACGAACCGACGATATCTCAACCGATACGGACGCGCCCGCGCCGAGCCTGCGCGACGCCGTCACGTTCATGGCGCTCGCCGCCGTCCCGTCCGGGCTGCTGGTCGCCGTCACGGCGCATATCTCGACCGATGTCGCGGCGGTGCCGCTGCTCTGGGTCGTGCCGCTCGCGCTCTATCTGCTCACCTTCGTGATCGTGTTTTCCACGCGCCCGATCATCCCGCATCGGCTCGCGCTCGCGCTGCAGCCGTTTCTGGTGGCGGCGCTGGTTGCGGTGCTGGTGTTCGACGTCACCGACTCGATCATCCTGCAGATCGTGCTGCATCTCGTGACGTTCTTCGTCAGCGCGCTGGTCTGCCACGGCGAATTGGCGCGCCGCCGCCCGGCCCCGCGCCACCTCACGGCGTTCTACATGTGGATGTCGGCTGGCGGCATGGTCGGCGGTCTTGGCGCCGGCCTGATCGCACCGAACGTGTTCTCGTGGGTCGCCGAATATCCGATCCTGATCGCGTTGGCGCTGCTCTGCCGGCCGGGACTGGCGCTGCCGCAGGGCCGCGCGCGCGTCGTCTGGCTCGCCGCGCTGGTGCTCGCCGCCTTCGTGCTGCTGGCCTCGTCGGACATCGGCGACTACACCGACGACGCCGTGCAGAAGATCGTCGTCGGCGCGCTGCTGGTCGCGGCGCTCACGCAATGGAAGAAGCCGCTCATCATCGCGGCCGTCGTGGCGTTCATCTTCATCGCCGACCGCGTCTACAACGAGGAATCCGATACCGAGACGATGCGCAGCTTCTTCGGCGTGCTGACGGTTCGGCAAGATGATGACGATCGGTTCCGCACGCTGCTGCACGGCACCACGATCCATGGCGCCGAGCGCATCCGCGATCCCGACGAGGATGAGGGCGACGACCTGCCCGAGCCGCTGACCTACTATCACGACGGCTCGAACCTGGTCGCAACGATCAACGCCGCGCGCGCACGCGCCGGGCATCCGATCAAGTTCGCCGTCATCGGGCTCGGCGCCGGCAGCCTGGCTTGCCGCGCCCAGGACGGAAATACCGTGACGTTCTACGAGATCGACCCGCTGGTGGTGCGCATCGCGCGCGACAGCGACCGCTTCACGTTCCTGTCCAAATGCGCGCCCGACGCGCCCATCGTGGTCGGCGATGCGCGGTTGACGCTCGCCGACGCGCCGGACGGCGCCTATGACCTCATTATCGTGGACGCGTTTTCCTCCGACGCCATCCCGATCCACCTGATGACGCGCGAGGCGATGGCGCTCTACGTCAGGAAGCTTTCGCCGAACGGCATGGTGGTGATGCATCTGTCGAACCGGCATCTGGAGCTTGCGTCGGTGGCGGCCGGAATCGCACAGGCCAATGGCCTCTCGACGCGCATCAAGGACGGCCGCGATGAAGGCGCGGACGACGAGGAAAACAAGTACACCTCGACGGTTGCGGCCGCGGCGCGCAGCGAGGCGGATTTCGGAGATCTTGCGACATCCGACGGCTGGACCGTCACGCAGGGCGATCCGGCGCAATGGGTGTGGACCGACGACTATTCCAACATTGTGGACGCGATGCTGCGCAAGCTGGAGAGAAAACCAGTCACTTCCAAAACAACTGAATAAGCTGCGAGACGCCGTCGCCGATTGTCAGCAGCACGGCCGCCCAGACGAAGGCCGAGGTGAAATTGGCGAATTGAAAACGCCAGAACGGCATCCCGAAAATGCCCGCGACCAGCGGCACGGCGGCGCGCAGCGGACCGAAGAAACGCCCGATGAAGATCCCCGCCGCGCCCCACTTCTTGATGAAGGCTTCGCCGCGCGGGATCAGATCCGGGTATTTCGACAGCGGCCAGATGTGCTGCACCGTCCCCTCAAGCTTGCAGCCGATCCAGTAGGACAGCCAGTCGCCCAGCGCCGCCCCAACCGCGCCCGCGACCCAGATCGGCCAGAAATTCAGGCCTCCCGCCTGGGTCAGCCCGCCGATCAGCACCAGCGCCGCCCACGCCGGTACCAGCAGCGAGATGAACGCCAGCGACTCCATGAAGGCGAGCGTGAACACGATCGGCGCCGCCCAGACCTGGTGCTCGCGCACGAAATCGACGACGGTCTGCACGTATTGCTCGAACATGTCTGGTGAAGTCCTTGAGAATATTCACATCTAGCCGCTTGCGCTTTTCCGCGCCAGCGACCAGATGTCACGATCTCGCCGCCGCCGTGGCATAGTTGATCGCAACTGATTCGTTTCCAACCAGCGAAAAGCAAAAATGGCCAAGACCGCCAAAAAGACGGCCGACAGCGACTTGTTCGCCAACGCCCCCGCCCGCCGCGCCCAGGCTAAGGACGCGCGTCCAAAAGCCACGTCCTCATCGGCCGAAGGCAATTACACCGCGGCCGACATCGAGGTGCTCGAAGGGCTGGAGCCGGTGCGCCGCCGGCCCGGCATGTATATCGGCGGCACCGACGAGAAGGCACTGCATCACCTCTTCGCCGAGGTGATCGACAATGCGATGGACGAGGCGCTGGCCGGCCATGCCGACTGGATCGAGGTGGAGATGGAGGCGAACGGCTTCCTGTCCATCACCGACAATGGCCGCGGCATCCCGGTCGATCCGCATCCGAAATTCCCGAAAAAATCCGCGCTCGAAGTCATCATGACGACGCTGCATGCGGGCGGCAAATTCGACTCCAAGGTCTATGAAACCTCCGGCGGTCTGCACGGCGTCGGCGTCTCGGTCGCGAACGCCCTCTCGGACCGGCTCGAGGTCGAGGTCTGGCGCGGGCAGGAGCATTTCCGGCAAGTCTTCGAACGCGGCGTCCCGAAGAGCAAGCTGGAAAAGCTCGGCCGCGTGCCGAACAAGCGCGGCACCAAGGTGCGCTTCCACCCCGACGGGCAGATCTTCGGCGCCAAGGCGGCGTTCAAGCCGGCGCGCATCTTCAAGATGGCGCGTTCGAAGGCCTATCTGTTCGGCGGCGTGAAGATCCACTGGAAGTGCGCCAAGGAACTGCTCGCCGGCATCGACGATGTGCCCGAGCAGGAGACCTTCCACTTCGAGCGCGGCCTCACGGACTTTCTCATCTCGGCGCTGCACGGCACGACCCAGGTTCATCCCGAGATCTTCTCCGGCAAGGTCGGCAAGACCGGCTCGCATGGCGCGGTCGAGTGGGCGGTCGCCTGGGTGGTCGACGCCGACGGCTTCGTCTCGTCCTACTGCAACACGATCCCGACGCATGACGGCGGCACGCACGAAGCCGGCCTGCGCGCCGCGCTCACGCGCGGCCTGCGCGATCACGCCGAGCGCGCCAACCAGGCCAAACGCGCCGCGAACATTTCTCAGGAAGACGTGATGATCGGCGCTGGCTGCATGCTGTCGGTGTTCATCCGCGAGCCTGAATTCCAGGGTCAGACCAAGGACCGCCTCGCCACCGTCGAGGCGCAGCGCATCACCGAAGCTGCCATCAAGGACAATTTCGATCACTGGCTCTCGGGCAATCCGACGCAGGCCAACAGACTGCTCGACTGGGTGATCGAGCGCGCCGACGAGCGCATCCGCCGCCGCCAGGAAAAAGAAACCCAACGCAAGAGCGCGACGCGCAAGCTGCGCCTGCCCGGCAAGCTCGCCGACTGCACCAATAGCGGCCAGCTCGGCTCCGAGCTGTTCATCGTCGAGGGCGACTCGGCGGGCGGCTCGGCCAAGCAGGCGCGCGACCGCGCCAATCAGGCGATCCTGCCGCTGCGCGGCAAGATCTTGAACGTCGCGAGCGCCACCAAGGACAAGCTCGCCGGCAACACGCAGCTCGCCGATCTGGTGCAGGCGCTCGGCGCCGGCGCCGGCGTGCATTACCGCGACGAGGACCTGCGCTACGAGAAGATCATCGTGATGACCGACGCCGATGTCGACGGCGCGCACATCGCTTCACTGCTGATTACGTTCTTCTATCGCCAGATGCCGCAACTGATCGACAACGGGCATCTCTATCTCGCGGTGCCGCCGCTGTTTCGGCTCAGCCACGGCGGCAAGACGTTCTATGCGCGCGACGAAGCGCACCGCGATGAGATTTTGGCCAAGGAATTCCGCGCCAACGCCAATGTCGAGGTCGGGAGATTCAAGGGGCTCGGCGAGATGATGGCGCACCAGCTCAAAGAAACCACCATGGACCCGAAGAAGCGCACGCTGCTGAAAGTGACGCTGCTGACCGAGGACCGCGCCGACACCGATTCATCGGTCGAGCGGCTGATGGGCACCAAGGCCGAGTCGCGCTTTGCCTTCATCACCGAGAAGGCGGAGTTCGCGGCGGACGAGCTGCTGGATGTGTGAGGCGATGACGGCCTAGCGTACACGCCGGACCGCTAAATTTTACAATGACGAATGCCTTGAAGCGGCTCGGCCGCGCTTGAGGATACGGCGCGCCGGCGAACCGAGCGGCGCGTAAATCCTTCGTCG
>JBBWZU010000470.1:0-3289 GCA_039649225.1 Hyphomicrobiales bacterium
TGCGCCTGCCCGAGCTTGAGCGTGCACAGTTCCGGCGAACGGCAGGAGTGCTCCTTGATCATGTGGTCGAGGGAGCAGGCAACAGTTCAGACACGTGTCTGTCGGATCACCTGCATAAGGGAGATCAGATGACGCCACCGTGCTGGTACTAAGACCTTGCCGGATGCAAGGTCACGGTGTGGGTCAAGGGTCGATCGTTGCCTGGCAGCCCGCTGATTTGCACCGCCGAAAATTCAAATTCGTATTGAGACCTCAAGCGCATCGGCCGTGCGTGCAAGGTCGCGAAATGAGCTGCTGAAGTCCAGACATCCTTCGCAAAGCGGCGTTCACAAGACGCCCGAAGGCGAAGACAAAGGGCCTCGCGATGCATCAAGCACCGAGGCCCGCTTCTTTTTTCTTTTCCCGGCATCAAATCAACAGGTCACGCTCTCAGCATGAGGGCTTCACGACCCCATACCCATGCGCCGCAGGGTGCGATCGCGCCAGCACAATGCGTGGACCAGCGCGGCGGCGACATGCAGGGCGACGAGACCGGCGAGCAGGATCGCCGCCGTAACATGGACCGCATGGGAAAACCGGAAGACCGCCAGGTCGGGCGCCAAGGGATACGGCAGGTCGAGAAGCCCGAATACGCGCGTCGGGATACGAACCGGCGTCGTCGTGGCCATCAGCCAGCCCGATAATGGCAACATCACAAGCAGGATATAGAAAAAGAGGTGCGCTGCCTTCGCGGCCGATTGCAATAACGGCAGAGATGGCGCGACGGGATCGGCCCCGGGTGCGCTCGTCCGGATACGCAGGTATAGCCGCAGCATTGTGAGCGCCAGTACCGCGATGCCGATGCTCTTGTGCGTTTGCGTCAAACCGAACCGCGCGGCCGGATCATCGACGAGCCACACCATATAAGTGCCGAGGGCGAGCGCCACGATGACCAGCGCGGCGCTGATCCAATGGATCACCCGCAACGGGAGCGGCCACATCTTGGCGCCGTCATTCATCCGTCAGCGCGCGCGTCTTGACGGTGATCTCGATGGTGTCGTCGATCAACGGGAGACCGAAGATCATGCCGAAATCCGAACGCTTGATCCTGCCCGTCGCCGAAAAGGCGACCAGGCGCCGCTTGCTCGATTGCTTGCTCGATTCGTTGGCCGATGGGTCGGGTTCGACATTCACGGTCAGCGCGACCGGCTTTGTGACGCCGAGCATCGTGAGATTTCCGGTGACGCGCGCGGTGCGCGGATCGAGCTTCTCGACCTGCGTCGAGGCGAAGCTGAGGGTTGGAAATTTCGCGACGTGCAGCAGGGCGGCACTCTTTACGAAATCGGTGTAGGACTGCGAACCGACGTCAACCGACGCGGATTCGACAGTGAAGCTCGTCGAGCTCCTGGCCGGACGGTCGAGATCGATGGCGATGCGGCCCGTATAGTGGCGGAATTGGCCGCGCGTCGTCGGGAAACCGGTGGCATCGATTTTGAAGCCGATCAACGTGTGCGCCTCGTCGATGCGCCAGCCTTGAGCCGCCATGGCGGCGAGCGCGCCGCCGCACATCGACGCAAATATCAACGCAGCGGCTAGCCGGTAACGTTTACTCATACGCATGGCGTGCCCGCCAATCGTCTCACACCCGGAATATTAGCCACGCGCGTGCGGCAAGAGTGTGAGGCAACTGCGTTCGCCGCGAGCCCAAACGCGGGCGCAAATCGTCGGCTAAAAAAAACGGCCGTGTCTTTCGCAAGACCACGCGCAAGACCACGGCCATTTTGGTTTCCGTCCCCTCAGACCTCTCACGCCTTGCGCAGCAGCGCGTCGAAATTCTCCGGCGCGTAGGTCGTTCCATCCGCCGTGTCGGTGATGGTGACGCCGAGGCTGTCTTTCGCGCCCTTGGCGACTTCGACCGCGTCCGCCGCCGATTCCTTTTCAAACGACAGCTTGCCATCAAGCGTATTCACGTCGATGCGAAACCGCATGTCACACCTGCACTTATTGTTGCCCCGCAGCTGTCCACTCACGACTTCGTACGTTGCGATTCATCGCGCGATTCCTAGGTTGGCGCGATGGAATTGGTATCAGTTGAGTCGGCGTGTAAGTGGCTGAGTCTTGCGGAGCGGCGTCGTTCGTACTTCGTCGACCTGTATCGTAGTGGCCGGTGGACCCGCTACTACGATGAGGAGACGTTGAAGAAACAAATGATCGAGGTCATTGCCGACGTCGAGCGGTGGCGAAATATCATTGAGACGTTCCATTAGAGCATCTTCCGCTCATTCCCGCGCACGCGGGAATCCAGTTCTTTGCTTTTGGTCCCTGGGATCCCCGCTTTCCGCCTTCGCTCTTCGAGCTACGGCGGACTGAGCAGCCAACCCGCCGAAGCCTTGTGCGTAGGCGGGGTCGCGGGGATGAGCGGGTTTGACTTCGAACAAGCCAAGAAGCAATTCCACTACCTTGCTACCGATAGCGCGCCGTGGCTGCCCGCAAAATCGCAATCTCGGGGTCAATTCGGCGTACCGCCCAACCGCTAGCGACTAGACTTATCGCTACGTCATGTGCGGAATTGCGCCATGCCGAAGCCGGATGGCCTCAAACGATTGCCGGATCATGTCGTCGCGCCGCTGTTGCGCGCGCTGATGACGATTCCGCGCCGCCCCGACGCGCGGCTGATTTTGCAGAAGGTCGAGCCCGGCCGGCCGCCCGGCTGGAGCCATGAGCCCGACTACAACGTGCTGTTTCGCGGGCGCGCGATCGGGCGCATCTGGCGCTTCAATTACGGACGCGACGCCGGCGGCGATATCGGCCGTCATCTTTGGCATTGGCACTGGCACGAGGTCGAGGGCCGGGTCGACACGACCGGCCACGCGCCGACACTGGAAGCCGCGATGACGGATTTCCGCCGGGCATGGGACACACCCGCGCCGACACAGCGTGAGGCATGAATGCCGATGTACGGTCGCTTTACCGACATGATCGGAATACCTATTATAAGTTGAAGTTCATGCCGACAATCTCATTTGTAGTATAAAAAGCTCCCATCAGGTTGTGTTTGCTTTTTTCGCGTGCGAATTCGAGAATATGGCGCCCCGCCTCGATCGTTACTCGTCGATATAATCCGAGATAATCTTTGACTCTGAACTTTCGTTCGAATGATACTTGAATTGTCGAGGGGCGGGGACGCTCCAAATGCATCACGAACCTATCGAACCTCTGTCGTGCAAACCCGTGTCGCGACCGCGCGATTTGCTTGCGGCCGCGCTCAGAGTTTTGCCGATTTCGCTCGCCTTGGCGGCGGGCGCGCAGA
>JBBWZU010000495.1:0-6972 GCA_039649225.1 Hyphomicrobiales bacterium
GGATTGAGAGGATTGTCGCGCAGGTGCTCGGCCTCGATGAGATGATGGATCGCGTCGACGCGAAAACCGTCGACGCCGCGGTCGAGCCAGAAGCGCAGCACATCGAGCATGGCGTCGCGCACATCCGCGTTGCGCCAGTTGAGATCGGGCTGCTCCTTCAGAAAGGCGTGATAGTAATATTGCGCGGTCACCTCATCAAAGGTCCACGCCGGGCCGCCGAACTCGCTGACCCAATTGTTCGGCACGCCGCCGTCGGGCTTGCCGTCGCGCCAGACATACCAATCGCGTTTCCGATTGTCGCGCGACGAACGGCTCTCGATGAACCACGGATGCTGGTCCGAGGTGTGGTTCGGCACGAAGTCGAGGATCACTTTCAGGCCGCGCGCATGCGCGGCCGCAACCAGCGCGTCGAAATCGGCAAGATCGCCGAACAGCGGATGGATATCTTTATAGTCGGAAACGTCGTAGCCGAAGTCCGCCATCGGCGAGGGATAGATCGGCGAAATCCAGAGCGCGTCGACGCCAAGGTCGAGCAGATGATCGAGCCGCGTCTGAATGCCTTTCAGGTCGCCGACGCCATCGCGGTTCGAATCCTGGAACGAGCGCGGATAGACCTGATAGACCACTCCGCGCTGCCACCAGTGATGCGTGTCCGGCATGCTTCCCTCGACGTCGATGATTCGTGTCGGTGATGGAGGCAAGTAGGAGAGCGCGCCGGGCTAATCAATCCGTCCGAGTACATAACCCGAACGTGGAACTTGGAACTTCTTAGCTAGGCTACCGAACGCGCCGGGCGGAACAGTGCCGATGCCACCAGCGCGCCCGCTGCCGCGCCGATCAATTGCGCCACGATGAAGCCGGGCACGTGGTTGATGGCGATGCCGGCGAACGTTGTGGTAAATCCGCGCGCCAGCGTGACGGCCGGGTTGGCGAATGACGTCGAGGCGGTGAACCAGTAGGCGGCGGTGATCGTGAGACCCACTAGCCACGGAATGGACTGCGGCGCGTACTGAATACCGCCGAGGATCGTCAGCACGAGCGTAAACGTCGCGACGGCTTCGGCCAGCCATTGTGCGGGACCGCTGCGCGCGGTCGTGCCGATCATGATCGGCGCAAGATCGAACATCAGGTGAGCGATGATCGTCCCGGCGATGCCGCCGAGACATTGAAGGACGATGTAGGGCAGCACCTCGCGCCAAGGCAGTTCGCCGCGCGCCGCGAACACCAGGCTCACCGCCGGATTGAAATGCGCGCCCGAGACCGGGCCGAGGATCGTGATCAGAACCACAAGGATGGCACCGGTCGGAATCGTATTGCCGAGGAGCGCGATCGCCTGGTTACCGCCCGCGAGCCTGTCGGCCATGATGCCGGAGCCGACGACCGTGGCGACCAGGATTGCGCTGCCGAGCGCCTCGGCCAGAAGTCGACGGGACAGCGGAGCGGCCTCGCTCATGCGGTGGCGCTCGGCGCTTGCGCGTCCTTGGCTTTGCCGATGGCGTCAAGCTGCCGTTGCAGCGACAGCGTATCGAGCGCACGCATCGGCAGCGCCACGAAAATGTCGATGCGGTTCGAAAGCTGCCGGAAACTTTCCGCAAAAGCGAGCCGCACTTCGGCCTCGGTGCCGGTGGCCGCTGCCGGATCCGGAATGCCCCAATGCGCCGTCATCGGCTGGCCCGGCCATAGTGGACAGGTCTCGTTGGCGGCGTTGTCGCAGACCGTGAACACGAAATCGAGCTTGGCCGCGCCGGGTTCCGCGAACGCGGTCCAGCTTTTCGAGCGTGCGCCGCTGACGTCGAAATTCATCCGACGCAAAAGATCGAGCGTAAAGGGATGCACTTCGCCTTTGGGCATGCTGCCCGCCGAATACGCGTTGAATTTTCCTTGTCCGGCGCGGTTCAGCAGCGCTTCGGCGATGATCGAGCGGGCCGAGTTACCGGTGCAGAGGAACAGGACGTTGAACGGCTGGTTCGCATCGTGCGCCATCAGCTATCTCCCGCGCTTGTTGCGCTTCGGGACGCAGCACGCTCTGGCCCGCAGCGCATCGTCGAGATAGCAGAGTTCCGGATGACCCTCGCAGCAGTCGGTCACCAGAAAGCCGATCAGGCTGCGCATGCCGTCGACATCGGCGCGATAGACGATCGAGCGCCCATCGCGCATGCCGCGCACCAAGCCTGACCGCGCCAGAATGCTCAGATGCGTCGAGAGCGTGTTGTGCGGGCAGCCGATGGCCTCCGCGATCACGCCGGCTGGCAGTCCGTCCGGCTCGCGCCGCATCAGCAGCCGGAAAATTTCCAGACGCGTCGGCTGGCCCAAGGCCGCAAGCGCGGCCAGCGCATGCGGCGCCGACAATTTATCGCCGCGCATCGCTGGGCCGACGTGACCCACCACCGCCAGATTGCCCTTCGCCATCAGTGCCGCCTCTTACGTCGATAATTCTCGACATTAAGACGCGAGTCCATGACGTCAACATGACGGTCATTGATCGTCGAAATATTGCTTGAGCCGAAAGCAAGGCCTCCTGCTGTGCCGCGGCCTAGAGCTTCGCGGCCCGCCGTCGATTCTCAGGACGCCTTTCGCCAGGCGCTTTCGTTCTTCTGTTCGTAGTCGTGGAACGCCTTGATCAAGCCGCCAAGCACTTCCGCCGATGTTTCGAACATCGCCTTGAGCTGCGGTTCGTCGACCTTCTCGATGTCTTGGCGAAGATGGTCTTTGATCTGCTGCAACGCCTTCTGCATTTTCTGCGTGTGATGACGCGGATCGCGGTCGGTTGCACTGGCCATGTTGATCTCCACAGGTACGGTCCAAGCCCGACGGCACGAGGTGCCCGGGACCATTCGGACAACCACGTGCCCCGAACCATGGTTCCGGCAACTGGGATGAATTGACGCGCGCGAGCAGGTCTCATGCGGCCGTCATCGGCTAGTCCGCAACGGCCAGGCGTTCCGTCAAGGCGCGAAACTTCGCCAGTTGATCCGCCAGCAGTTCGCGCTTCTCGTCGCGTCCAACGAAAACCTTGAACATGATGCCGCCGTCGATATTGAGGAACAGCACCGATGCCGACGGTCGTCCCATGAACGGCCGCTCCACGAAAGCAAGACCGGCGCAGCGTTCATGGCGCAGATGGCCGTGAAAGCCGGTGCGCGCCATCAGATTGAAATAACCGCGCCCGACCTCGCCGGGCGGAATCGTGCCGGTGAACTCCATGATGCCGTCGTCGGTATGGACGATGAGCGTCACTTCGCCCCACGTGGCGACATCCTTCATGGCGTCGGCGAACGCACTTGTGGGCGCAAAGCGCCGCATCGCGGCGGGCAGGGCCTCGACCACTTCACGCGCCGTGACGCCGTGCTCCTTGGCGAGCGTTTCGACGACGGCGCCGGGATCGGCGGCGAGAAGGCCGGCGAGATCGGGCTTTGCGGCGACAACCTGCATGTTACGCCGCCGCGTCTTTGCGCTGCAGCGTCTGCTTGACCTCGAAGCCCTCGAACTTCGGATGTCCGAGATAGAGCGGCGCCGCGCTCCCGGAGTTGCCCGCGCGCGCATGCGACTTGCGGAACTGCTCGGACGTGGTCCAGGCCTCGAACGCCGCCTTGCTCTCCCAGACGGTGTGCGAGGAATACAGCGTGTGGTCCTCGGCCTCGGGGCCTTTGAGCAGATGGAATTCGACGAAGCCCGCCATCTCGTTCAGATAGCTGTCGCGGCTTTGCCACATGCGTTCGAAGGCTTCTTCCGAGCCTTTGACCACCTGGAAGCGGTTCATGGCGATGAACATCGATTGTCTCCTTGTGTGAACCGCTGGCAGGCAGGCTTGCGGCGCTCAATTGAAATATGCGTCCGTCATCCCATTGCTGGTCACGTCGCTCCGAAGCGGATCTTCAGCGAGCCCTTCACGCTCACGCCCGGGCTCGGAAGATAATCGAGATAGCGTGAGTACTGCTCGTTCAGCAGGTTGTCGACCGTGAATCCCGCCAGGATATCCGGCGTCGGCTCGTAGCCGATATAGAACTTCACCAGATTATACGCGCGCGTCGGGTTGAAATCCGGCGTTTTGTTGCCGTCATTGTCCGGAATGTCGCTCGCCTCCTTGGCCATCACGTGGTTCAGGCGCACCGACATCGTGACCTTGCGATCCCAAAAGCGCACGCCGACCGTGCCGGCGACTTGATCCGGCTGGACCGACCCGAGCGGCGCGCCGGTGTCGACGTTCTTGCCGCGCATCGTCTGGCCGGACAGGGCGAAGAACCATGCTCCGGCATCGTAGGTTCCCTCGCCCTCGAAGCCCTCGATGCGGGCATTGGCGACGTTGCGATATTGCAGGAACTCCGGAATGCCGAACAAATTGAGGTTCCCGAACGGGACCTGGTCGATATAGTCCTCGACATCGTTGCGGAAGACGTTGGCCTTGATCCGCACTCTGTCGCCCTGCGTGAACAGGTCGTCGTAGCGGACATTGACGCCGATTTCCTTGTTGCGGCCGATCTCGGGCTTCAAATTGGGATTTGGCACGAACGTGAATCCCGGAGGGGCGCCGGGGAAGTTGGCGAACGGCGGATGCGCGCCGGCCACCAACGTTTCGGTGATCGCCGGAGCCCGATAGCCCTCCGCGTAGGTCCCGTAGACCGTGAGCCACTTCACCGGCGTGATGCCGAGCGTGGTTTTGGGCGAGACCCGTTCGCCCTCGTTGCTGGTGTTGCCGCCGCTCAGCCTGAACGCATCGTAGCGGGCCGCGTTGATCATCTCGAACCAGCTCGAATAGTTCGCCTTCCACTGAACGAAGGCACCATACACATCGCGTTCGCCCGACGGCGTGAACAGATCGCCGGTGCCGGTCGCATCGATGACGGTCACTTTGTCTTTGAAATAGTCGCCACCGTAGGTCAGGGCGTGACGCACCGGCCCCGTGTCGAAGCGCGAGGTGTTGTGCGCATCGAATCCCGCCGTATCGATGTTGAAGTTGCGCGTGTCGCCGATGAAGCCGGTGATCGCGTTGCCTTTGCTGGTCGCGCTGCCATTGGCGACCTTGAGCTGGTTCTGATTGGTGCGCGTCCAGTAAACGGTGTTCTCGAAGTCGAACAGATAGTCCTCGGGCTTGGCGTACTTCCAGCGCGCCGTCACGATGTCGTTCTTCACCGTCGTGTCGTATTGCGATTCCGCGTTCGCGGGCGCCGGTCCGACGAACTGACCGGTCTTGAACCGGTAATCCTGCGTGATGCCGGTGAATTTGACCTCATGGCCCTCGGCCGGGCGAACCGTCAGCTTGCCGATGCCGGCCGCGGTCGTGTTGCCGGTGTTGGGAACCTCGTTGCCGTTTCCATCTTGGTAGTTCGAGTTCGCCCGATAGAGACCGCCGGCGAAAATATCGACATTCGGCCCGACGTGTGCCCCGGCGAATTCGGACGCCATGCCGCGGGCAATATTGGAGCCGGCCTCGACATGCGATAGCGACCCCCAGCGCTCGTTGAAGCGCACGACGTCCTGCACATCCTTGGTGCGGAATGAGGCCACGCCGCCGATCGCGCCCGATCCGTAGATGTTGGAGACGGGGCCGCGCACGATATCCGCGCCGCCGATCAGCTCGGGATCGAGGAAGAACACGCCACTGGCATTGTGTCCGGTGGTCTGGAAGTTCTGCCGCGCGCCATCGACCACGACGGCGACGCGTCCAAAATCCTGCAGGCCGCGGATGTTGATCGCGGTCGCCGGGTTGTCGCCGCGCTCCTGAAACGTGACGCCCGGCATTCCGAAGAAAATTTCCGACAGCTTGCTCGGGCCGAGCTGATCGATCTGCTCCTGCCGCACCGCGCTGACCGCGGCGAGCGAGTCGATCACCTTCTCCTCGGTCTTGGTCGCCACCACGGTGATCGGTTCGAGTGTCGTCTGCGCGTTCGCGCCAGCGATGCCCGCGGCGATCGCCAACGCGGCGAACGAAATTTCGCAAAGGGGCGCGCGCACGCGCCCGGTCCAGCCAGCCATGAAAGCCCCCGTTACCTCGATGTGAGTGCCACGGCTGGCGGGCACCCGCGGTGAGGCGGGTTTGCTGGCTGGCGTGCGATGGCGCCGCTTTCGGCACCCTTGTTGAAGTGTTGAATTCGTAAATGATCTGTATTACGCATGTCAAGGAAGCGTTGATCTTGTTAAAACGACTCTAAAGTACTTGTATTCGTAGTTTATAATCGTTTCAAAGTGAAATATTACGTATCGAATACACAAGAATAACGCTGCGCGTACACTGAAATGGCTGCGGGACGATGGGTTTATTCAAGATGGTTGAGCCAGTGGAAGAAAGTGGATCGGCGAAATCCGCGTCGGCAGGACAGCGCGTGATTTCAGTCGCCGAGCACAAGATCGACAGCCGCGACCTTTTTGTCGGAACCCGCGAGGTGATCATCCATCATGGTGGCGACACCTATCGGCTGCGTCTCACCGGCCAGAACAAGCTGATCCTCACCAAGTGACAACTCAAGCGATGCGCTTTGCCTCGTTCACATCACATTGCGCGTTGCGTCGTATCGCCGCACTCGCGCTCGCGCTCATCCCGGCGCTGCTTGCCTTCGATGCTTTCGCCGTCACGGTGCGCGATGCGGCGGGACGCGACGTCACGGTGAATGATACCAGCCGCATCGTTTCGGTCGGCGGCGCCGTGACGGAGATTCTCTATGCGCTGGGTCTGGCCGACCGTGTCGTCGCCGTCGACACGACCAGTCTTTATCCGGCCAGCGCCCTGAAGGAGAAGCCGAACGTCGGCTACATGCGCGCGCTCTCCGCCGAGGGCGTGCTGGGACTCAACCCTTCGCTCGTCCTGGCAATCGAGGGCGCAGGTCCGAAGGAGACCGTCGCTGTGCTCGAGCACGCAACTGTGCCGCTCGTGCGCGTGCCGGATCACTATACGGCCGAAGGGATCGCCGAGAAGGTGCGCCTGATCGCCGATGTCGCGGGCGTCCGCGATCACGGCGAATGCCTCGCCGGGCTGGT
>JBBWZU010000502.1:0-35545 GCA_039649225.1 Hyphomicrobiales bacterium
ATTTCAATAGCAGACGCTTACAAGACGCACGATCGGTCTGCCCCAGGGCGTATAGCCGACGATGCGGCGTCGCGGCGCGCAATCGTCAAAATAATAACCCGGTCCCCAGGCGTATGGCGCCGCCAAGGCGCCAAGAGCCAGCCCGCCGACGAGCGCCGGACCGAAGCCCCAGCCGTGGTGCCGCCATCCGCCACCATGCCATCCGCCGCCATGCCAACCACCGCCGTGAAAGCGTTGTGCGTTGGCCGAGCTCGACGTCGCGACGGTGGCGGCCGCGATCGAGAGTGCGGTGAGTGCGGCGACGCCGATCCTTTTAACAGAATGCATGACATACTCCATGTAATACTTCGCCCGTTCGCTCTAAACGCGCGGTGCCAAGCGCCGTTCCGCCTGCCGCGAGAAGTCGAATACCAATTGGCATTATCGCGCTCTTCCAAGCTGAGTTTTCATAAAGTCGCCATGGCGACGAAAACGAAAAAGCCCCGGGCTTCTTCGCCTATCGCATCGGTCGGCTCAAGGCTCCGCGAGCAGCGCCTCAAAACTCCTGGCCCGCACCTCGAATGCCTCGGCTGCCCGCCGCCATATCAGGCGCCGGTCGGCGTCAGCGGCATGATCGGCGGCAATCCGGGCCTGCCCGGCTCGCGCGGCAAGGCGAAGGGCTTCCACCTCCATCAGCCGGGCTGCGCGAGAATCAAGCGAGACCGGCTTGCTGTCGCGCCATCCTTTCTCATCGGTAGAGGGAACAGCGACCGAGGCGTGTGCAAACTCTCGCCTCGGTCGCTGCTCCAGCAGCTTGATCTGCATGTCGGCTCGCTCCCTGTCGCGCGTTCTTGATTGTGCGTTCCCGTCCGCCGGCACAATCCAGGACACGGGAGGCGGCGTCATTAACCTGGCGCAATAGGGCGCGAAAAAACTACGCATTTTCTGCGGCAAATGGCCGGGCAGCTTGGTATCGCAGCAGAACGGCAAGATACCCACACCGCACAACCGGCGTTTTCCGCGACACGATCGATGATGTCCGGAGCTACGTCACGACGTCGCAGGAGGGCAGGAAATCTTCTTATTTTGCCGCGTGGGCGCGCTCTGCCGTTTCTCGCTCTCGGTCCTGTGCGCTGCAATGAGCTCTTTGCCGCTCGGCGCGTTCCAGCACCTCATCGGGCCGTGTGGTGGACTGGCTTCGCAGTGCGGCAACATAGGCCCGAAGCCGTGTCATTGCGGCCTTGCGCCCCGCATTGAAATGTCCTCTGGGCATAATTGAGAAAGTAAACTGGGTTAATTTCATTGCGATGCCGTCGGAAAATCGCGCGCGCGGCGGATCACTTTCCACATTCAAGTTGGTCTAACGCAACAGCCGCGTCATCGAGCGGGCGAGGGCGCCCGCATTGACCGGCTTCTCCCAGTGCTCGATGTTCTGGAATTCCAGGGGAATAACCCGCTTTTCATAACCGGTCGAGAATGCGAACGGGATTCCACGCGAACGAAGCTGGTCGGCAATCTGAAAGACCATCTCGCCGCGCAGATTGATGTCAACGATAGCGGCATCGATGTCTTCGCGCGCCAGCAGGTCGAGCCCCTCCTCAGGGTCGCCCACAGGGCCGACCACCTGCGCGCCCAGCTGCTTGAGCGCCTTCGCGAGATCCTCGGCGAGGAAGTATTCGTCCTCCACCACGAGAACGCGTCTTCCCGCGAGGAGACCTCGCGCGTCGAGGGAAATGGGGCGTTCGATCATCATTGCCGGTGCCGTTTTGGAACTTAACGTCGAAGCAGGGACTTGGAACAAACGGAGTTGGCGTAAGGCGAGTTCCATGACAAATCGCGATATCATCGTGATAGGCGGTTCCGCCGGCGCGAGTGCCCCGTTGAAGGCCATCCTGGGTCGTTTCCCGGCGGACCTCCCCGCAGCCGTTTTCGTCGTGCTGCATATTCCGGCGCGCGGCATCGGAATTCTGTCCACGGTCGCGAGTGCCGCCGGAGTTCTGCCGGTCCGCCAGGCGGAGGCCGGGATGACGGTCGAGCGCGGCCACGTCTATATCGGGGCGCCCGATCATCACCTGCTCGTCGTCGAGGGGCGCATCATGCTGGGGCGCGGTCCGGCCGAGAACATGGTCCGCCCGGCGATCGATCCCCTGTTTCGTTCGGCTGCGCTGTCATACGGTCCGCGCGTCATCGGCGTGGTCCTCAGCGGACTGCTGTCGGATGGTGCCGCGGGGCTGAATGCGATCAAACGCTGCGGCGGCTTGGCATTGGTTCAGGACCCGGTCGACGCCATCGCGGATGAGATGCCGCTGCGCGCGCTGGAGGCGAGTTCGGTGGATTTGTGTGTGCCGAGCGCCCGGATGGGAGATGTTCTCTCCGAGCTTACGCGGGAGGCGGCAGGTCAGTCGCTGCCGGTCCCGCCCGATATCCGGCTGGAAGTCGAGATTGCGGCCGGTGAGCGCATCGACACACCAAGACTGGGCGACATCGCCGATCCGGCGGCATTGACCTGCCCGCAATGCGGCGGCGTCCTGTCCAAGCTCAAGCTGGAAGATCCGTTGCGCTTCCGCTGCCAGGTCGGACATGCCTTCACGGCGGACGTGCTGGCCAAGGAACAAGAAGGGCGCGTCGACGAAGCCCTGCGCATCGCCTTGCGTATTATCGAAGAGCGGGCCGAACTGGTGCACCGCATGGCGGAGGACGGCCGCCGGAGCGGGCGCCGCGCCGTCGCCGAACTCTATACGGCGCGCGCCGAGGAATACCGGCATTACGCGGACACGATCCGCAGAGCGGTGTTGCAGTCCCTGGATCCGCCATCCGAAGATGGCGCGAAAGGCTGAACCCGCTGGAGGGCACAATGGCGCTTGAGCATGGCTTGCAGGGCGAGCTCGAGGCCGAGCGGGTGGTGCTGATCAAGGCGGACAAGGATATCGCCGAGGGCGAGCAGCGGCTAACCGAACAGGCCGAGCGCCTCGCATCGGTGCGCCGGCGGGGTGGCGATATGCGCCAAGCCGTCCGGCTCGAGCGGGCATTCAGCGCAGCGTTGGACGAATGGAAACGCCATCGCGAACTGATCCTGTTGCGCATTATGCATCTGGAGCAATGCACGAAGGAACAATGCTAGCTATCCGGCGATCATACGCTGTTCAGCTTGCCATAGCGTGCCTTGGCCCATGAGTTCCCCGAGAGAGCCATTCAGGCGTATAGTCACGGTCTCGCTTCGAGCTGACTCGCGGTAGCTTGCCGGAACGTTCGAATGCACCTCAGCCTCGCGCAAGCAAAGTGCACGTATGACAGACACCGCAGAGAGATCGACTCAACCCGCCACAGATGCCGCTCCGCCGCGCCGGCACAATCCGGTGATCGTCGGTATTGCGGCTTCGGCGACAGCCGAGGGGAGCCTGCAGCTTTTCTTCTCGAAGTTCGATCTGGACACCGAGCTGGCCACGGTGCTGGTTTTCCAGCACCGGGAGGCGCTCGATGAACGAAAGCTGCGCCAAACACTCAGCCGGTTTGATTCCACGGCGGTCGTAACCGCAGCCGACGGCGAGCTCATCGAGGGCGGCAAAATCTATCTTTGCCCACCCGACATGATTACGACGATCCAGGGCGACCATTTTGCCGTACGCAGATCGCAGCAATCTCCCGGAGAGCGCGGCACCATCGACAGCTTTCTGGTTTCGCTGGCCGAACAGCGCGCCGAATACGGAATCGGTGTGGTTCTCGGCGGGACCGGAAGCCACGGCACCCTCGGCGTCGCGGCGCTCAGGGATCACGGAGGTCTTGCGATCGTCGAGCGCCGCGGTTCAGGCACGGAGCCTCTGGACGAGAGCAGTACGCCGGTGGCGATCGCCGATTTCGTCCTGCCGGCTGAAGACATTCCAGGTCATCTCGACGTCTATATCCGCCATCTCAAGCGCACCGAAGAACGGAAAGGTTTCGACGAGGTCCTCGCGGCCGCCGCCGCATCGCTGGCGCGCGTCGCGGACATCCTGCGCAACAGAACCGGAAATGATTTTCACGGCTACAAGCAGAACACCTTTCTGCGCCGCGTGCAGCGGCGCATGCAGGTCGTGCAGATCGACGACATCGCGAAATATGTCGAATTCCTGCGCTCCGACCGGGACGAGCCGCTGCATCTTTTCAACGATCTTCTGATCGGCGTGACACAGTTTTTTCGCGACACGAAGGAGTTCGAAATTCTGCAAGGCGAGGTCATTCCGAAAATCTTCGCCAACAAGGCAGCCGGACAGCAGGTGCGGGTCTGGGTCCTCGGCTGCGCGACCGGGGAGGAGGCCTATTCGATCGGCATCCTGCTGCGCGAACAGCTTGCCAAGATGGAATCGGCGCCTCAGGTCCAGATCTTCGCAACCGACATTGATGGACGTGCGCTCGCGGCGGCGCGTGTCGGACGCTATCGCACCAACATCGAGGCGGATCTGTCGCCGGAGCGGCTTGCGCGCTGGTTCGTACCTGAGGGCGACACTTATTGCGTCGTGAAGGAGCTGCGCGAGATGTGCATCTTCTCGCAGCACAATGTCATCAAGGATGCGCCGTTTTCAAAACTCGATCTGATCTCCTGCCGCAATCTGCTGATCTATCTGAATGCCGAGCTGCAGAACCGCGTGATCCCGCTTTTTCACTTTGCACTGCTGCCGGATCGCTTCTTGTTTCTCGGCAATTCCGAGAATGTGACACGTCACGCGAAACTGTTCGTGCCGATCGATCGGCGGGCGCGCATCTTCCGCAAGCTCGAGACCGGGACGCGGCTGCCGCCGGAATTTCCAATCCTGACGAGCCTGCAACGCTCGGCTGCCGAACCAGCGCCGACGCGCGTGCGCACCCGGGACGCCGGACTGGAGCGGCGGGCGCAGCGGATCGCCGAGAAGCACGCACCGGCCTACGTCATCACCGACGAGGATTTTCAAATCCTGCATTTCTCGGGCCGTACCGGACGCTATATCGACCCCACGGCAGGAGCCGCGACGCTGGAACTGCTCAATCTCGTTCATCGCGACCTGCGGCTTGAACTGCGCAGCGCCCTCAGCCGTGCGCTGGAGACGAACCAGGCCGTGCGGAGCGAGCAACTGCCGCTTGGGGCCAATGGCAGTCGCACTTTGGTCGAGATCGTGGTCGAGCCCGTACAGGATCGCTCCGATGGACCGCGCAATCTGGTGGTCCTCTTCAAGGAGGGGCCGGTGCGGCCAGAAGGCGCCCATGAAGCGGACAACGGCGCCTTGGTGCGCGGTGAACACGTCGACCGGCTCGAAGGCGAGTTGCGGGCCATGGGCGAGCGGCTTCAGGCCACCATCGAAGAGCTGGAAAGCACGAATGAGGAGCTGAAATCCTCCAACGAAGAGTATCAGTCGTTGAATGAAGAGCTACAGTCCGCCAACGAGGAGCTTGAGACGTCGCGCGAGGAGCTGCAGTCGGTCAACGAGGAACTGACGACCGTCAATGGCGAGCTGGCGCATCGCGTGCACGAGCTGACGCGCGCGACCAGCGATCTGAAGAATTTTCTGGAAAGCACCCAGATCCCGACCGTGTTCCTGGACAATGACTTGAACGTGATGAACTTCACGCCGTCGATCACGCAACTGCTGCACATCGTCGAGACCGACATCGGACGGCCGATCGCGCACATCAAGGCGCGGATACCGATCGAGGATCTGTACGAGGATATGCGGCGCGTGCTGCGCACCTTGGCCAGCGCCGAACGCGACCTTACCGACTCCGTCACCGAGACGCGATATATCGTGCGAATTCTCCCCTATCGCAGCATCGACAATTTCATTGCCGGCGTCGTCATCACGTTCGTGGACGTCACGCCGATCACACGTGCGGAGGAACGCCAGCGCCTGCTGCTGGCCGAGTTGCAGCACCGGGTCCGCAACACGCTCGGCGTCGTGCGTTCGATCTCAAGGCGCTCCGCCGAAACCGCGACAAGCATCGAAGGCTACGCCCAGCACCTCGACGGACGCCTGAACGCCTTTGCCCGCACGCAGTCGCTGGTCACGCGCGATCCGCAGGCAGGCGTCGATCTCGAGTATCTGCTGGTCGAGGAATTGCTCGCCTACAAGGCGCATGAAGGTGAGCAGGTTCGTGTGTCCGGCCCGACCATCCGGTTTCTGCCGAAAGCGGCCGAGACATTCGGCCTTGCGATTCACGAGCTTGCAACGAATGCGGTGAAGTACGGCGCGCTGAGCCTGCCCAGTGGCCGGATCGCGGTATCCTGGAGCATAGGCCGCGGGAACGGCTCGCAAACTCTCAATTTCGAGTGGCGCGAACGCAACGGCCCGCGGCTCGATGGGCCGCCCCAGCGGCGCGGCTTCGGGATGGAGCTGCTTGAGCGCACGCTTGCTTATGAAATGAAGGCAAGCACATCACTGGCGTTCCAGCCCGATGGGCTTTCCTGCACGATCGATCTGCCGCTGACCCCGCGCGTGGTGATGAGCGTGCCGCCCGAATGATGCAATGACTGCTCGAACCTGAGAGGCCAACGGACGCGGAACCAGCCGCGCAGCCCGGCGTTCGCCTCGGATGCTACCGATCGGCGAAAGCAACGAGGACCGCGTACTGATCCTGTCCGGCGGGGTCGGACTTGGCGCCTACCAGGCCGGCGCCTATGCGCGATTGCACCAGGATGAGCGGCTCCATCCGAATTGGGTCGCAGGCTCCTCCATCGGCGCGGTGAATGCCGCGGTGATTGCCGGCAATGCGCCGGACAGACGCATCGAGCGGCTGCAGACGCTTTGGCATCATTATCCCACGCGGATGCCTGTTCCTGACCAACCGTCGGTCGCCTCCGCGCGGTGGCGGCATCTGGAGAACTGGGGCAGCGCCATCCGCACGCGGCTGGCCGGCGCCACAGGGCATTTTCACCCCCGGGCGCCCATGCCCTTTGGTCCATTCAGGAGCTTCTATGACTTGGAGCCATTGCGCGATCGGCTCAAACACCTGGTCGACCTTGACCGATTGAATGGCGGCGAAATCCGCGTCACGGTCGGGACAACCGATCTTGAAACCGGAGAGCTGGTGCTGTTCGACACCCAACGCGGCGACCGGATCAGCATCGACCATCTGCTCGCGAGCTGCGGCTATTTGCCCGAATTCGCACCGGTGGAGATCGGCGGACGGCTGCTGGGAGACGGCGGGCTTGCGGCAAATGCGCCCATCGAGGCGCTGCGCGATCACCAGCAGCCTCTCACCTGCTTCGTGGTCGACCTGTTCGCGCGCGACGGAGAAAGGCCGGGAGATCTCGAGACGGCCTTGTCGCGCAAGAGCGATCTGACATTCGCAAATCAGACTTGGCAGCGGCTCGAAGCATTCTGTCGCGAGGAGCAGCTTCGTGGCGAGCTTCGCGTGCTGCAGGACAAAACGGGCGCAAGCGGCGCTCGGCGGCTCGCGACGCTCTATTATCTGAGCTATCGGCCTGAGCGGTCCGAAGCCGGGTCTGAGAGGCTTTTCGACTACTCCGGCCGCACGATTGCCCGACGCTGGCAGGCCGGAGCCGACGACATGGATCACGCCCTCATCATTCACGTGGCTCGAACAATCGACAAGCCGGTCAGCCTGACTGTCGTTCGCGCGTCCCGGCGCAGCATCGATCGCGACTGATAATGTCGGGCAGAGAACCGACGTCACTAAAATCGCGCTTCGGCGCGTCGCGCGCGGGAACGTCGCGCGAGGAATAAGGTTCGCCAATAAGGGACAAGCCCAATCGCCAGTCCGCGGACTTTCACATAAACACAGGATAACTCCGATGTTCGTGCGCCAGCGCAAGCTTCAATATACTGCAAGACCCGACAAGCCGGATCCCGTCTTTGCCAAGATGCTTCAGGAGCCGCTCGGCGGCCAGTGGGGTGAGATCAGCGTCATGATGACGTATCTCTTCCAAGGCTGGTCATGCCGGGGTCCACAGAAGTACAAGGACATGATCATGGACATCGGCACTGAAGAAATCGGGCACGTCGAAATGCTCGCGACGATGATCGCGCGCCTGCTCGAAACCTCGCCGGTCGAGACCCAGGAGGATATGGCCAAAAACTCCCTCGTGGGTGCCGTCATGGGCGGTGCGCGCGTCGAGGATGCGATCATGGCCGGACTTAATCCGCAGCACATCATCGTGGCGGGTTCAGGCCCGCGGCCAGTCGACAGCGCCGGCAATCTTTGGAACGCGGGCTTCATGACGGCGAGCGGCAATCTGCTTGCGGATTTCCGCTTCAATGTGACCGCGGAGAGCCAGGGACGCCTCCAAGTCTGCCGCCTCTATAACATGACGGAGGATGCAGGAGTGCGCGACATGCTTTCGTTCCTTATCGCGCGCGATACGATGCATCAGAACCAGTGGCTCGCCGCTATCCAGGAACTCGAAGAGGAAGGCCTCGAGCGCACGCCCGTGCCGTCCGCATTCCCGCAGGCCCTGGAGAAGGGCGAAGTCGCCTACCAGTTCATCGACGCGTCCGAAGGCTCGCAGAGTCGCGAAGGGCGCTGGGCAAAGGGGCCATCGAAGGACGGCCGCGGCGAATTCTCGTATCGCAAGATCCAGGCATTGACCGACGATGAAGGGCAGCTCAGCCAGGTGGACCCGCGCACCTATGGCACGCCCGCTCAGCCGCTGCCGATGGCCGCAGAGTGACAGGCGATGGCGCGCTCTTTCCAAAGGGCGCGCCCGATCCCGGAGCGCGCCGACCTATAGAGCGGCTTCCAGCCGCAACGGGTTCCCGCCGCGGCGTTGTTCAGGAGTTCTCGTTTGATGAAGCGAATTGCAGACCAGCGGAGCAAGGCAACACGGCCCGGCCGCGACGTCAGCTTCGTCAAGGTTCGGCTGACGAAGACATGGCACGCCTATATCCGTTCGGATCTATTCGATAAGCACAGGCGGCGGGAGAGTGCCGCGCCCGGGATGCTTGCGCACGACCGCGCTTCCTATGCCGACGCGCGGTGACAGCCAATTTCCTTCGGATTGCTAAACATCCGCCGCCGCGCCGCGCCGCGGGCTCGGGCACGCGATAGCGCGAATGTTCCAGGCAGGGCGCCGAACATGTCCAGGTCTTCCTTGGGTTCCGGCCTGTGGGTATTGGGGGAAACTACGGCTCCCTTAATCTGCGACAATGCGCCGAACCGTCCTGGTGGTGGGATGCCGCCATGAATGACAACATTCCGGTGTTCGAGATTCCCGAATGGGCGACGTTGGACGAGCTTCTTGCCCTGTCGGTGGAAGGCGCGCGCGAGCTCGTGCAATTGCGCCTGGGCTATGAGGTCGAACTCGCCAGCCTCGAGCCGATCTATCGGAGCGGCTGCATCAACATCCGCGTCCGGTGGCGTTGCAGACAGGCAGAGCTGGCCTCCGTCACGGCACGCTGAAGCCGCCCGGCGGCACTGGTATGGCCGTGCACGCAACAGCGGTCAGCGGAGCACGGATGACCCAGGGGCTTTCCGGTTCGGCGATCAGGGCACGCGTCGAGCTTGAATTCACCGCATCAGTGGACACAAAGAGCGCCCTGCCTGCGCGCCACGAGCGCTGTCGTGGCAGAGCCGCAGGTGCAGCGGAAGTGATAGGTATCCAGATTCTTGTACCTCGCGTGCGGCTCGATTGCGATCACCGCCATGGGCCGATGGCATCCCCGACACAGTGGTACGTGCTCCGGCGGTTTGACGGTATCGGGACGATTCTCTCGGATGGCCATCGGCGTGTTCCCTGTCCCATCCGCGTACCCGGGCGCACCGAGCTGGGCATTAACCTGCGTGAAGCTCGAATGCGATAGCGCATAAAAGCCTTGCGGTACGGTGGGCCAGGATCGCAATCGCGGACGAAGAACCGTTGCGGCGTCCAGCTTTTCAAACGGCATCCCGTGTAACCTGTGTGAAAGTCATTGCGCGTCGAGAATGCCAAAAGGGTTTCGGCCTGGAGATACATTTTGCACGAGCGCACGGTTCAATTCGGTCATGAGCGGCTGATCACAAAGCTGCAAAGTATCGCGGAGCTTCGGGACGCCGACCTTGCGGCGCTCCGTACGTTGCCGATCAACGTGAAGTCCGTTCCGGCCAACACCGAAATCGTGACCGAAGGAGACCGCCCGACCGAGTGCTGTCTCCTGCTCGAAGGTCTGGTATGCCGATCGCGAACGACCCTCGAGGGGCGGCGCCAGATCCTGTCATTTCATACGCCGGGCGATATACCGGATCTCCAGAGTCTGCATTTGCACGTGATGGATCATACCGTCGCGACGCTGCCGAGCTGCACTCTGGGGTTCATACTCCATTCGAAACTGCGCGCGGTCACGCGCGACTATCCGAACATCGCCGCCGCCATGTGGCGCGACACGCTGATCGATGCGGCGATTTTCCGTGAGTGGATGCTGGGTCTCGGCCGACGCTCGGCGGAACAAAGAATGGCTCACCTCCTTTGTGAAATGGCACGGCGCCTCGAAGCGGTGGGATTGCAACAAGACGGTATCTATGAACTGGCCGTCACACAGATCGACTTGGCCGATGCGCTCGGACTGTCGAACGTACATGTCAACCGCGTTCTGCAGAAACTGCGAACCGAGGGGCTGCTTCGTCTCGACCGATCGACGGTCAGCATTCTTGACTGGGAGGGTTTGTCCAGGCTGGGAGAATTCGAAGCACTGTACTTGCACCAGAACCCGAGCGTTTGAAACCACCGCAGCATCACCTCGGTGATCCTATGACCATGCCGCGCTTTTTCTTTCAATTCCAGCACCCGGACCGCATCGAGCCTGATTCCCTCGGCTTGGAATTCCCCGATGCGCGAACAGCAATCAATGAAGCGCGGCGAACCGCGGCTGAGATGATGCGGGACGCCGCGATGGCCGGCAGGAAGCTGGACGGCGCGATCGAGGTTCTCGACTCCGAAGGAGTCGTGATCCTGCGTGTTCGCAGCATAGAGGATCCGATCTAAGTCCGGGCTCGGCTCCGGTCAATTCCGCGCCTGCCAGCCGGATGGCCAAGGAACGCGCGCGCCGCCCTCTGGCGGAGGATGCATTGCTCGCAATTACAGGTGAAAAAAAAGAAGAAGTCCGCGCCGTCGCGGCGAGGACTTCTTCAATCAGATCTCGTTGCGCGGGGGGAGGACCACGACGAGATCAAACCGGGCGCCGGATCAACACCGCAGGCCTGACCTGGTTTCCGTCTCGCGCAAAACATTTGGCCCGCTGTTCGCCGGAGAACAGATAGGCCGTTCGACGCGGCGACCGGCCTGCAGGGGGATGACGCGGCATCGGCCAAGAAGCCAACGCGCATTAACGTATGTGATTGGGAGAGCATCGCCTCGATCCTAGCATATGGGTGAGGACGGGACGCACACGAACGATGCAAAGGTATCATCATGTCGACTCGCGCCGATGTCTTCCGCCAACGCGCCGAGCATCTGCTGCGCCTCAGTCGTTCCGACAAGGATCTGGAGAAACAAAGGATCTGCCGGACGCTGGCGGAATCCTACGAGGCTTTGGCGCGGAACGAGGAATGGCTCGAGGGCGAATTCGCACCGTCGCGGGATATGCCGAGCAGGTCGGCGGCTTGACGGCGTGGCAAAAGGGCTGAGCATGCTGTCAGCGCTGCGATGCCGTGAATTCGCCCGCCAATGCGCGGAGTGGAGCGCAATCGTCGAACCGTCCCAGCGGCCGAACTTCGTCTCGACCGCCCGAGCCTGGCTGGCGCTTGCCGGAGCGATCGAGCGCGCCGCGCGACATCATGGCATCCGCGAGCTCGAGGGGTTTCGCCGCAAGCTGAATTGACGCCGAACTTCGGAAGCGGAGCACTAGACCACATTCGCATCCAGCTCTCGCCCGTCGCGCTCGAGATGCAGGTAGTTGATATTGAAGAGCGCGGCTTCCTTGAGCGTCTCGAGGTCGGGGATCGCGAGTTCCTTGCCGCGCAGGATGATCAGGTTCTGAGCCCGCAGTTCCTGCAAAGTACGATTGACGTGAACGGTGGATAATCCGGTCGCGTCCGCGAGATCGCTTTGCAGCAGCGGAAACTCGCAACGATCTCTGCGTACCTGTCCGACGACCTGCAGCCTGATGAAAAGTTCGCACAGCAAATGCGCCATGCGCTCCAGCGCGGTGCGCTGTCCGACGTTGAGCGTCCATTCGCGCTGAACCGCCATTGCGACCAGCGTGTCCCACCACAGAGCCTGCGTGATCCGTGGATAGTTCGATGTCACATGCTCCAGCATGTCGCGCGTGATCTCGGCATAGGATACCGCCGTCAGGGCGCTCAACGTATGATCCATCTCGCGCAGGATGAAGACATTCAGATCGCAGAGATCGCCGGGAAGGAAGAACGAAAGAATCTGTCGCCGGCCGTCTTCCAGCATCTTGTAGCGGCAAGCCCAGCCGGAAAGGACAATCTTGAGAGTTTCGGGCCTGTCGCCTTCACGCACAATATCGGTGCGGCCGCTGACGCGATGCAGTTTTTGATGAACCAACTCATGAAGTGCCAGTTTGTCATCTGGGGACAGACGGACAAACTTCTCGAGTTTCAGGATCAGCGGATTCTCGGGCGACACGCATGCACCTCCGCGGGCACTCAGGCTGGAGCCATTATTATCCGATGTTGGCCTGCGGCGGGAGGGTAAGTACCGCAGCGCATACGGACGCCGAACTACCCAAAACGTCAATCCGTAGCACACATTGCTTGGTAGCGCAGACGGGTGGAAATGGATAGCGCAAAAGACATAGGGGCGGAGAGCCATGCTAAACCGATACAAGAGAATGCCGCTGAACGCGGAAAGTTCCAACTCAGGCCCGTGCGTGTGGCCGGATTCATCCGCGCAACTTGGCCGCCTGATCTGCGCGCATGACTGGTCTGCAAGCCTCGGACCGCTGGACGGCTGGCCCCCCGTGCTGCGTATCATTCTCGATCTTGTGCTCGCGGCACCATATCCGGCGGCGCTTTGGTGGGACCGCGACCTGACGCTGATCTACAATGACGCGTTCGCTGTGATAATCGGCAAGCGGCATCCGAACGCGCTCGGCCTTCCCGCGCGCCTTGCCTGGCCGGAGCAAGCCGCGGACGTCGCGGCGATCGCCTCAAAGGTCTTGAGCAGCGGACGCGCATGCGTTGACGAGCATGCGAGACTGCAGCTCGCGCAGAGATCGGGAAAAGACCAGACGCCGCTGACGTTCAGCTACGTCCCGGTTCGCGACTGCGAGAGCGCGATACGCGGCATATTGGTCGAATGCCGCTTCGCGCCTACGAGCGCAGGCAGGAGCATGGTGCCGGCCGCAGAGTCGCAACGGCGGGTGCGAAATGTCCTCGCAGTCGTGCGCTCCATGGCGCGGCGTACTGGCGCAACCAGCGGGTCGGTCGAAGACTTCGCGGCCCATTTCGACGGCCGCATCGGTGCGTTCGCGCGGACCCAGGCGATGCTCGGGTTTCCACGACAATCGATTGATCTTGAAACGATCATTCGCGATGAACTCGTCGAGCAGGTCGCGGACAGCGACCAGATAACGCTCGAGGGCTCCGAGGTCATGCTGGTCGGAAAACTCGCCGAGGTGATGACACTGGCAATACACGAACTGGCAACCAATGCGACGAAGTTTGGCGCTTTCACGCGCCGCGACGCAAGACTGAACATATGCTGGAGCGTGGAAAGTGCGGCTGGAGTGCGCCGCCTGCGGCTCGAATGGTCGGAGGATGGTGTGCCGCTCGCCGGCGTCGGATGGCGAAGACAGGGCTACGGCACCGAGGTGATCGAGCGCATGATCCCTTATGAATTGAACGGGAAATCCAAACTCGAGTTTCGACCCGAGGGCATGCGGTGTGTCATCGATGTCCCGCTGTAGCGAGAGGGGCTCAAAGCACAGCGGCATCTCGAGTAAAAAGCAGGCGCGCGACGCGATCGGTGTCGATCGGCTTTTGAAGCAACGGGATGTGGCTGTAGCGGCCCGGCAACGCCGCGCGATCATACCCTGTGGCGAACACACAAGGTACATCGCGCTCAATGAGAGCGTCGGCAATCGGATAGACCATATCGCCTTGCAGGTTGATGTCGAGCACCGCGGCATCGACGCGGTGCTCCGCGATCAGATCCGCCGCAGCCTGAATCGTCGCCACCGGGCCAATAATGCCCGCGCCGCATCGCCGCAGATCCGCGACGATGTCCTGCGCCAGCAGGTACTCGTCCTCGACTACGAGAATATTCTTACCCCTCAACGCTCCGCTGAAGGCGCTCATCGACCTACCCTCTCAGCCCGCAACCTAAAACCTGTCTCGTTGAAACGCTCCATTGAATAGGCTCGCGTAAAATTCCGAAGGTCATCGCTCGGTCGCCTCGATACGATCAAGAACGGCGTCCGGAGCGACATCGCGCTTGATGTCCTCCATTTCGCGCGGATTCTCGACGCCCACTCCCGAGGCGCGGGTAATGGCCGCGATCATGCCGGCAAGCTTGGTAATCTCATGCTCGGCGAGCAGACTGATCTGCAAATCCAGTTCGGCGCGCTTCTCGGCGTCGGCGGCCATGCGGTTCTGCGTGATCAATACGAAGGTCGAGAGAAAAATAGCCTCCACGGAAGCCACCATCGCGAGCACGACAAAGGATTCATCCCACGGCGGCACCCCCGGAACCACGCCGAGATTTGCCACGATCCAGAAGCCAAACCCGGCCAGATGCAAATAGACGAACGTCATGCTGCCGCTAAAACGCGTGATGCCGTCGGCAATCCGGTCCTGCCAGCTTGCCGCCCGCGCTTCACGGTCGCGACGGCGGCATAGCGCGTCGATGTTGCGCGCCAGGACAGGGGTCAACCCTTCGCCGTCCGGTGGCAGGCTGGTGACGCCCTTCTGCTCGGTATCTGTTGCAACGCGCATCGCACACGACTCGACAGGTCTTCCCGGCATCAATCGCCGGCCCGATCAACAAGTTCCCTTCTGCTTTCGTAGACCCCTCGCCGGAACTATCCGCGTCGCTCCGGTTTCTGGGCATGCCCATGACAGAAAGCGGGGAAAGCGAATGGATGGCTGCAATGCGCGCCGGCGACTTCGCGCGCGCATGGGAGATCAACGCGCGCGATCTGCGCGACCTTGTCGCGCAGGGCCGGCCCAAGCACGAAGGGCCGCGCCACCTCCAGCGCATCTGGCGCGGCGAACCGCTGGCCGGCTCCCGCGTGCTGGTGCGCTGCTATCACGGGCTGGGTGACACGCTTCAATTCGTCCGCTTTGCGCGCCCGCTGCGTGCACGCGCGCGCGAGGTCACGGTGTGGACACAGCCTGATCTGGTCGAGCTGGTGTCGCGCTGCGCGGGAGTCGATCGCGCGCTTCCATTGCACGACGGTACCCCGGATGCCGCGTTCGACACCGATATCGAAATCATGGAGCTGCCATTCGCGCTCGGCATCCAGAAGAGCGCGATCTCCGAGCACATCCCGTATATCGACGTCCCGACCGGGCCGGCGCGTCCGGTCGTGCTGGGCGACGGCCTCATCCATGTCGGGCTGGTCTGGTCCGCGGGGTCATGGGATTCCCGCCGCTCGGTTCCCTTGGCGGCGCTCGCACCATTGGTGCAGATCGCCGGCGTGCGACTGCACCGTCTACAGCCGTACGGCCCGCGCGAGCAGACGTGCCCGCCATATGAAGTATCTGACCTCATATCGCCGAGAATTTCGGGCGCCGCGGCAAATATCCGCCAACTCGATCTCGTGATCACGGTCGACACCATGATGGCTCATCTCGCGGGCGCGATGGGAATTTCCGTCTGGACGCTCCTTTGTACTCCCGCCGACTGGCGCTGGACTGAAATGGACGGCCGCTCGATCTGGTACCCGACCATGCGTCTTTTTCGCCAAAGCGAGCCCGGCGTCTGGGCGCCGGTCATCAGCGCGGTCGCACGAGAGCTGGGAATGTTCGCGAGCGAACACAGGAACGGGCAGCGAGCGGCGCGATTGTAAGAACAATGTACTTACGTTCGTGAGCTTTCGCGTAACTCTTCAACAGAGCGAGAGGGTCAATGACGCCCATTGCCAGCACCGACCAGGTTCGTATCGGCGTCGTCGGTGTTGGCAATTGCGCCTCATCGTTTCTCCAGGGCCTCACCCACTACCGCGACGTGAATTCGAATGAGCCGATCGCAGGCCTGACGCATGCGAGCATCGGCAACTACCACGTACGCGACATCCAGATTGCGTCGGCGTTCGACGTGAGCGCGCGCAAGGTCGGCAAGGATGTCGCCGAGGCGATTTGGGCGGAGCCGAACAACACCTACAAGTTCTCCGATGTCGAACCCCTGGGCGTTCGCGTAAGCCGCGGTCCGACCTTTGACGGGCTCGGCGCATTTCTGCGCGACGAGGTCCCCGAATCGGATCAAGCGCCGGACGATGTCACAAGAGTTCTGACGGAGTCGCGCACCGACGTCGTGGTCTCTTATCTGCCCGTCGGCTCGCAAAGAGCGACCGAATGGTATGCGGAGCGCGCGATCGAAGCCGGATGCGCCTTTGTGAACTGCATCCCGGTCTTCATCGCGTCGAACCCCGCGTGGAGCAGGCGTTTCGCGCGCGCCGGCCTTCCGATCATCGGCGACGACATCAAGAGTCAGGTCGGCGCCACGATCGTGCATCGCATGCTGGTGAACCTGTTCCGTGAGCGCGGGGTTCGGCTCGATCGTACCTATCAGCTCAATTTCGGCGGCAATGCCGATTTCCTCAACATGCTGGAACGCGAGCGCCTGACGTCGAAGAAAATCTCCAAGACGCAATCGGTCACCAGCCAGCTCGACGTGCCGCTTGCGCCGGGCAACATCCACGTCGGTCCGAGCGACTATGTGCCGTGGCTGACCGACAGGAAGTGTGCCTACATCCGCCTTGAAGGGACAACATTCGGCGGCGTGCCGCTGAGTGCCGAACTCAAGCTGGAGGTCTGGGACTCGCCGAATTCGGCGGGTGTCGTGATCGATGCCGTGCGCTGCGCCAAGCTTGCCAAGGATCGCGGCATCGGTGGCGCGTTGATCGGCCCCTCCAGCTATTTCATGAAATCTCCGCCGCAACAATTCACCGATGATGAAGCGCGCCGGCGCACCGCGGAATTCATCGGCCACGATTCCGACTGAGGTGGCATGTTCGTGGGGACAGTGTATCTCGTGCGACACGGCGTTCATGATCTTCTGGGCAAGGTTCTGTGCGGGCGGATGGACGGCGTCGGGCTGTCGCCCGCGGGGCATGGGCAGGCGTCGCGCCTGGCGGAGCAATTCACCGACGTGTCTGTCGACCTCGTCGCATCGAGCCCGCGCCAACGCGCGCTCGAGACCGCACAGCCGATTGCCGGCACGCTGAACCTTCCTCTACGGATCGACGCCGAAATGGACGAGATCGATCTGGGCGACTGGACCGGCGCGCCGTTCGCCCGGCTCGACGACGATCCTCGCTGGCACGCCTGGAACGGACGGCGGGCGACGAGCCGTCCGCCGCGCGGCGAGAGCATGCGCGAGCTGCAGACCCGCGTGGTCGACCACCTCGAGCGCGTGAGACTCTCCGGCAACAACGCCGTGATCGTCAGCCACGCGGAGCCGATCCGCGCCGCGATCCTGTTCTACCGGGAAATCAACCTCGACGCATTCGCCAGCGTGGCGGTGGACCCGGCCAGCGTGACCGTTCTCACCATGAGCCGCAGCGGCGTTCATGTGGATACCGCGCAGGATCGAGGCGCCTCATGAAATTTGTGATCTTCGGACTGACGATCAGTTCTTCCTGGGGCAACGGTCACGCCACGTTGTGGCGCGGTCTGTGCAAGTCACTCTCGCGGCTTGGCCATGACGTCGTATTCTTCGAGCGCGACGTGCCCTATTACGCAGGCGCCCGCGATTGCGATTATTGCCCGGGCGTCGAGCTCATTCTCTATCCGGATTGGAATAGCGTCATACGGCAAGCCGGTGTGCACGTCAGCGACGCCGACGTCGTCGTCGTCACGTCCTATTGTCCGAATGCCATCGAGGCGACCGAACTGGCGGTCGAGAAATGCCGCGGACTGCTCGCGTTCTATGATCTCGATACTCCGGTGACGCTGTCCCGGGTCAGAAACCGGGAGCGCGTCGACTATATCGGGCCGCGCGGTCTCGCGGATTTCGACCTCGTGCTCAGCTTCACCGGCGGTGCGGCGCTCACGGCACTCACGAGCGAGCTTGGCGCACGCCGCGTGGTCCCGCTGTACGGGCACGTGGACCCTGCGGTGCACCGGCCGGTTGCCGCGCAGGCGCATTATGCGGCGGATCTCTCATATCTCGGGACGTATTCGAACGACCGTCAAGCCGCGCTGGAGCAGCTTTTCGTGCAGCCGGCGCGCCGGCGGTCGCAACAACGCTTCCTGATCGGCGGAGCGCAGTATCCGGCGGAGTTTCCCTGGTCGCCCAACATCTACTTTGTCCGCCATCTGCCGCCTTCCGAGCATCCGGCATTCTTCGCGTCATCACGGCTGACGCTCAACGTGACGCGGGCATCGATGGCACAGGCGGGCTGGTGCCCGTCCGGCCGACTGTTCGAGGCGGCGGCGTGCCGCACGGCGGTCCTGAGCGACTGGTGGCCGGGAATCGAGGAATTCTTCACGCCGGGTTCGGAAATCCTGATCACGTCGCGTGAAGAGGAGACGCTCGCCGCGCTCGATCTCGATCCGGCGGAAATCGCAAGAATCGCGCGCGCCGCTCACGAGCGCGTGCTCGATCAGCACACTTCGGATCATCGCGCGGCTGAACTGTGCCGGCACATCGCCGCGTCGGCGCCGCGTTCGGCGCCAGAGCTGTTGGAGGCATGATCATGTGGGGCATCATCCCGGCCGCAGGACGCGGCACTCGCATTCAGCCGCTGGCTTTCTCCAAGGAATTGCTCCCGGTGGGAAGCCGGCGGGACGGGGAGCGCGCGCGGCCGTGCGCCGTCAGCGAATTCCTGGTGGAACGGATGACATTGGTGGGCGCAGACAAGCTGTGCTTCGTGATCGCACCGGCAAAATGCGACATCCTCGAATACTATGTCGACAGCTATGGCGCGGCACAGATCGCCTATGTGGTCCAGCGCGAGCCCGCCGGCCTCTGCGATGCGATCTTTCGAGCCGCTTTCCTGATCCAGCCCGGCGAGCAGGTGATGGTCGGCTTGCCGGATACGATCTGGTTTCCGGAAGCGGCACTCGGGCAACTCCCGAACGATGAATTGTCCTTTCTGCTGTTTCCGGTCGAGCGCCCCGATCTTTTCGATGCGGTGGTACTGGAGGGGGATGCGGTACGCGAGATTCAGGTGAAGCGGGCGGATGCCGCCACGCACTGGATCTGGGGCGCGTTCAAGATGCCCGGCACCGTCTTCCACGAACTGCATCGGCTTTGGGAGGAGCGGCAACGCGTGGACGAGTATTTCGGCACGCTGGTGAATGCCTATCTGGCGGCGGGCGGCCGCGCGCGAGGAATCAAGGCCGGCTTGTCCTACTTCGACGTCGGGACACTCGCGGGTTACCGCACCGCGATGAGCATCCTGGACGATCAGCAGAACGAAGACGGCTCCGTCGGAGCAACGCTGCGCCAATCAGGAGCAACAGGCGCGGGAGCCGCGCATTCGGATCTGCGCCAGGTGGAGATCGGGCCATGATGCAGGCAGTCCTGTCGCGGCGCGATATTCAGCGCGAAATCGAGGCACTCGGACCATGGTTTCACAACCTGGACCTCAATGGTGTGCACACCGCTCCCGGCCATTTCCTCGGCGACTATCCGGCGGTCAAGTGGCGGAAATTCTCCAGCGCGATTCCCGCCGATCTCACCGGCAAATCGGTTCTCGATATCGGCTGCAATGCAGGCTTTTATTCGCTGGAGATGAAGCGCCGCGGTGCCGAACGCGTGCTCGGCGTGGATACGCTGGATGAGTATCTGGCGCAGGCGCAGTTCGCCGCCGAGATCAGCGAACTCGAAGTCGAGTTCCGCAAGCTGTCGGTCTACGACGTAAGTTCACTGCACGAGACGTTCGACATCGTAATCTTCATGGGCGTGCTTTATCACCTGCGCCACCCGTTGCTCGCGCTCGATCTCATCCATGATCACGTCACCAGGGACGTGCTGATCTTCCAATCGATGCAGCGCGGGAGCACGGCCGTCGAAGACATCGCGGAGAATTACGACTTCTGGAATACGGAGATCTTCGAACGTCCGGATTATCCGAAAATGCATTTCGTCGAGCATCGATATGCCGACGATCCGACAAACTGGTGGATCCCGAATCGAGCTTGCGTCGAAGCGATGCTGCGCAGCTCGGGTTTTGCGATCAGCGGTCATCCGGAAGCGGAGGTTTATCTCTGTCGTCGGATCGAGAGAGGGCAGTCCGAAGGCGCCGTCTACCCGACGCGAGGAGTTCGCCGATGATCGAGGCGGTCAAGATCTGGAACGAGCCCAACAACAAGTCGCATTGGGATCCGCAAGTCGATCCGGACTGGTCGAAGTTCGCCGCCATGGCGATCGCGGCGGGGCGCGCGATCAAGGCGGTGAATGCGGACATGCCGTGCGTGCTGGGCGGGATCTCTCCAATCGATCCGGCTTTCATTATCCGGCTCAAATCGCTCGGCGTTCTCGATCATGTGGATGCCGTCGCGGTGCACGGATTTCCGCTCGACTGGAATCTTTGGCAGATCGCCGAATGGCCGGCCAAGCTCGAGGAAATCCGCGCGGTGACGACGCTGCCCATCTGGGTCACGGAAGTCGGCATCTCGTCGTTCGGCGCCGAAGAGGTTCAGGCCTGGGGCGTCGACCGAACCGCGGAACTCCTAATCGGCCGGTCGCCGCGCATTCATTGGTACAGCCTGTACGACCTGCCGATGGCCTGGGAAGCCACCACCCGGCACAAGGAGGCCGAAGGCTCCTCGTACTACCGGCATTTCCACATGGGTCTGCTGCGTGAGGATGGCACGCCCAAGCTCGCGCTGGAGCGGTTCGCGCAGCACACACCCCAACTCGGGCTGTGTCAGTGGTTTCATTTCGAAGATCATCGCCTCGATGAGGCCGTGCGCTGGATGAAGCGCCTCGGCCTACGTCACTTGCGCACCGGCCTGTCGTGGGCCGACAGCTTCCGGCCAAACGCGCTCGATTGGTTCGACCGGCAAATGGACGCGATCGCGGATTTCGACACCACGCTGACATTCTGCTTCACGCCCGAGCATCGCGGGCTGCTTGCGCATCATACCAGCGCTCCGCAGGTCAGCGCGGAATTCGCGGAATTCTGCGCCGCGATGGTCGAGCGCTACGCCGGCTCTTCTCGCGGGCATGCCGCCGGGCCGCTATCGCGCCCGGCGCTTGATCTCTCAGCTCTAGCCGTGGGCTCGTAACCGTCATGCGCGCCTTCATTGTCGTCCTGGACTCAGTCGGCATCAGTGGCGCACCGGATGCATCGCTCTATGGTGATGCGGGCTCGGATACGCTTGGCCATATCGCCGAAACCTGTGCGCGCGGTGAAGCAGACGGCGCGGAGCGCCGCGGCCCGCTCGCCTTGCCGAATCTGGTCGCAATGGGGCTCGGCAATGCCTACCGGCTTTCCAGCGGCCGCTCGGTACAAGGACTTGAAAGCGTCGACAAGCCGTCCGCGAGCTACGGCTGCGCGACCGAGATATCCAAAGGCAAGGACACGCCGTCGGGCCACTGGGAGATCGCGGGACTGCCGGTCCTGTTCGAGTGGGGGCTTTTCCCACATCAAACGCCGAGTTTTCCCGCCGCATTGATCGACGAACTCTGCCGCCGGGCAGGGCTTCCGGGGGTACTCGGCCAACGTCACGCCTCGGGTACCGAGATCATCGGGCAGCTCGGCGAGGAGCACATCCGCAGCGGCAAGCCGATCTGCTATACGTCGGCGGACAGCGTGTTCCAGATCGCCGCGCACGAAGAGTCATTCGGACTCGACCGATTGTACGAGGTCTGCCGGATCGCCAAGATCCTGACCGAGCCGCTGAACATCGGCCGTGTCATCGCGCGGCCCTTTGCCGGAACGGCTGCGGAGAACTTCCGCCGGACGGGAAACCGCCGCGACTTCACGACGCCACCATCGTCGCCAACTTTGCTTGATCACGCCATCGCGGACGGACGCGACGTCATCACGGTCGGAAAGATCGACGACATTTTCGCCCAGTCAGGCACAGGGCGCGTGCTGAAAGGGACGGGGAACGAGGCCCTGTTCGAACGCACGCTCGAGGGAGCCGAGACGCTGGACGCCGGCGGGTTGCTGTTCGCCAACTTCATCGACTTCGATTCGCTGTACGGACATCGGCGGGACTCGGCCGGTTATGCGCTTGCGCTCGAGCAATTCGACCGGCGAATTCCCGACCTTCTCGAGCGGATGAAGCAGGACGATCTGCTTGTCATCACGGCGGACCACGGTTGCGACCCGACGTGGCAAGGATCCGATCACACGCGCGAGCAGGTCCCGATCCTGGCCTGGAATGCGCGTCCGGGACGATCGATCGGCAAACGCAGCACCTTCTCGGACATCGGAATGTCGGTTGCACAACACATCGGCTTGCCCGGTGCCTTGCCTGGAACGTCATTCCTTCCAAGTATTTAGATGCAATTTTATCTTACGTTATACACTGCTAGTACTTAACATAAGTTATCACGGCGGCAGGAATACAGAATAGCCAAGGAACAAACCTTAGTCGCCAAGGTTTGTACATTGCAGTTGCTCAGTGAGGAGTCACGATGCCGAAACGAGTTCTGATCACCGGCGGGGCGGGTTTCATCGGCTCTCACGTGGCGGACCTGCTGCTTCGCGAAGGCCACGCGGTGCGGATTCTGGACAACCTCACACCGCAGGTTCACGGACCATCCGTACAGCGTCCGGCCTATCTCGATGCGGAAGCCGAGCTGATCATCGGCGACGTGCGCAATCCCGCGGACGTCGCGCGCGGCCTGCAGGACGTCGACGCCGTGATCCATCTGGCGGCTTGTGTCGGCGTTGGCCAGAGCATGTACGACATCGTCTCTTATGTGGACGTGAACGAGATCGGCACTGCGGTGCTGCTCGAAGCGCTGGCGAAAAATCCGGTGCAGCGGCTGGTGGTCGCGTCATCCATGAGCCTCTATGGCGAGGGGCTGGCGCGCAAGCGGACGGGCGAAATCGTCTCGCCTGAGGATCGTCCGCTCGAACAGTTTCGCCGCGGCGCGTGGGAGCCGGAGGACGATGACGGCGCGCCGCTGACGCCGCTGCCGACGCCCGAACACAAGCAACCATCGCTGAGCTCGGTCTACGCGCTCAACAAATACGCTCAGGAGCGGCTCTGCCTGATCGCCGGCAAGGCTTACAACATTCCGACGGTCGCGCTACGCTTCTTCAACGTCTTCGGACCACGCCAGGCGCTCTCCAATCCCTATACCGGCGTATTGGCAATTTTCGCCGCGCGCTTTCTCAACGGCCGGCCGCCGCTCATTTTCGAGGATGGGCGCCAGCAGCGCGACTTCGTGCACGTTCTGGATGTCGCGCAGGCCTGTCTGCTTGCGCTGACGACCAGCCGCGGGATCGGACGTGCATTCAATGTCGGATCCGGCCAGCAGCGCACAGTGCTCTCGATCGCCGAGGATCTGGCACAAGTTCTCAATTGCGCGCACATCACGCCGCACGTTCTCGGCAAATATCGCGCCGGCGACATTCGTCATTGCTTTGCGGATATCGAGCAAAGCCGCGCCGTGCTGGGCTTCGCGCCGCGCGTCGATTTCCGCACCGGGCTCACCGAGCTTGCCGAGTGGCTGTCCGGACAGGTCGCCGACGACGGCGTCGAGCGCGCCGCCGCTGAGCTCGAAAGCCGGGGGCTGGTCGCATGACGGCATTGATCCACGATCGCAATGCCCAGATGCGTCCGGTGCTGGTGACCGGCGGATGCGGGTTCATAGGCTGCAATATTGCCGATGCACTCGCGGCGCGCGGTCAAACCGTCTTGGTGTTGGACAGCATGGCACGCAACGGCGCGCAGGAAAACGCGCATTGGCTCAAAAGCCGACACGGCGAGCGCATCGAGATCCGCACAGCCGACATTCGTGACGGCGAGGCGGTCAAGGGCGCCGTCAGCGGCGCGGCAGCGGTCATTCACTTGGCCGCCCAGGTCGCGGTCACCACCAGCCTGGAGAATCCGCTCGAAGACTTTGAAATCAATGCCCGCGGCACCTTGAACATGCTCGAAGCCGTGCGCCTGGCAAACCCCGGCGCGCCAGTGCTTTTTGCCTCGACCAACAAGGTGTATGGGCGGCTGTTCGACGAAAGGGAGGTGGTGCACCGCGCACAACGCTATGTGCCGGCGAAGCAAGGCTGCGAGCAGGGCGTCGACGAGCGCGCTCCGCTCGATCTCTACAGCCCATACGGCTGTTCGAAGGGCGCGGCGGAACAATATGTACGCGACTACAGTCGCGTCTTCGGGCTGCGGACCACGGTGCTGCGCATGAGCTGCATCTATGGGCCGCGGCAGTTCGGCACCGAAGACCAGGGCTGGATCGCGCACTTCATCCTGCAGGCTATTCGCGGCAGTACGATCACCATCTATGGAGACGGGCTGCAAGTTCGCGATGCGCTCCATATCGACGATGCGGTGGCGGCCTGGCTGTCCGTGCTCGACAACATCGAGACCGTCAGTGGCCGCATCTTTAATCTCGGCGGCGGTCCGGAGAATGCGACCAGCCTGCTCGAATTGCTGGATTCGATCGGGCAGTTGCGCGGGGCGCCGCCACAAGTGAGCTATCAGTCCTGGCGGCCCGGCGATCAGCCTTGGTACGTCTCCGACGTGGGGGCATTGGCGGCCGCGACGGGATGGCATCCGCGCATCGGACTGTCGCAGGGTTTGCGAACGCTCGTGCAATGGCTTGAATCGCGCTTCGGCACCGACGCGCTCATGCCGTCCGTCGCGGGAGTGCGGCCATGAGGATCGTCCTCATCAACCCGCACTGGAGCTTCGATGGCAGCATCTATTTCGGCTGCCGTTCGCCGCACCTGCCGCTCGAACTGGGCATATCCGAACATCTGCTGCGTACCGCCGGCCATTCGACGCTGCTGCTCGACGCTCACATGTTCGGCCTTGGTCTTGGCGACATCGCCGACGAAGTGCGGGCTTTCGCGCCGGACCTCGCGGTCATCACCACCGCGCCCACTTATCTGTTCTGGCGCTGCGCTCCCCCCGAACTGCGCGTTCCCCAGGAACTCGCGCGCCACATCCGCCACATGGTGCCGACCCTGGTGGCAGTCGGCCCGCATGGTTCTTCCACTCCGCGGTCGGCGCTGCAAAAGCTCGGCGTCGATATCGTCGTCATGGGCGAATGCGAGGAGACGCTCCTCCACATTGCCAACGGGCATTGCGACGACCTTGCCGGAACATGTCACCATGATGGCGCCGGCATCCGGGTGAACGGCGGACCAAAAGCCGCGACCTTCATCGATCAGCCGGCGCTGGCCTGGCCGGGGGAGATGATCCGGCGGCATCATCATCACCATCATCGTTTCGAAGCGCAACCGAACGGCCCGGGCGCCGAGGTCGAAGCCTCGCGCGGCTGTCCGTATAGCTGCACGTTCTGCGCCAAGGAGAATTTTCGCAACAAATATCGGCGCCGTCCCGCCGAGACCGTGCTGAGCGAAATCGACGCGCTGCGCGACCAAGGCGTCGAGTACATCTACTTCATCGACGAGATCTTCCTTCCCAACGAACAGCTTCTCAAAGGGCTGGTCAGCCGCGGCCTGAAGTTCGGCGTGCAGACGCGCATCGATCTTTGGAAACCCGATATGCTCGCGCTGCTCGGCCGCGCCGGCTGTGTGTCGATCGAAGCCGGCGTCGAGAGCCTTACGCCCGAAGGGCGCGCCGCACTGGCCAAACGCTGCAAGATGACCACCGACGAACTCGCGGACCGGCTGACGACCGCGAAGCGCTACATCCCGTTCGTGCAAGCCAACCTGATTGAAATGCCGCAGGACGAAGACGAGGCGGTGCAGCGCTGGCGCGCCAAGATGAACGATGCGGGCGTATGGGCGAATGATCCGGTGCCGCTGTATCCGTATCCCGGTTCGCCGGATTACACGCGGCTTTGGGGGCCGCCGGATGATGTCGCCTGGGAGCGGGCGCACGAACACTACCTGCATCTGTTCGACCGCTTTAGCGACGTGCAGGAGCAGCGGCCTGTTCCGTTGCGCGAACTCGAGTACGGGGCGGCGACATGACGGGCGCGGTCCGACGCATTCTCATGACCACCGACGCGGTCGGCGGCGTATGGATCTATTCCACCACGCTCGCACGCGCGTTGGCGGCTTCCGGCTATCACGTGACGCTCGTCACAATGGGGCCGAAGCCATCACCGTCGCGGCTGGCCGAAATCGCTGATCTTTTCCCGCATGTCGGTCTGATCATCACCGACACGGCGCTGGAGTGGATGGATCCGGAGGGCGAGGACGCGAAACGGGCCGGCGAACTGCTTTTGCGTATCGCAACGCAGCTCCGGCCGGATCTGATCCACCTCAATGGCTTTCGCGAAGCGTCGCTGCCGTGGCCGGTCCCGGTCGTAGTCGTTGCCCATTCGTGCGTGACGTCCTGGTGGCAGGCCTGTCGCGGCGGACAGCCGGATGATGCACGCTGGCTGCAGTACCGGCAAGCAGTGAGCGCCGGCTTGCGCGCTGCAGATGTGTGGGTTGCGCCGACCGAGTCGTTCCGCCGGACGATCAGCGGCTTGTATCAACCCATGACTCGCGGACGCGTCATTCACAACGGCATCGATGCTGTTGCACGCGGCGCCGTGGGCAAGAGGGACATCGTTCTCGCGTCCGGGCGGATTTGGGACGAGGCCAAGAATATCGCCGCGGTTGCCGCCGTCGCGCCGCGTCTGCCTTGGCGGGTCCAGATCGCCGGGCCGCTGCAGGAGCCGGACACGGCCCCGAACACGCCTCCGGCGGCTGTCGACTGGCTGGGCGAGTTGTCGCGCGCGGACCTGCTGGAGCGGATGCAACGCGCAGCCATATACGTGGCGCCCGCACGCTACGAACCATTCGGCCTTGGTGTGCTGGAAGCCGCAAGCGCCGGCTGCGCGCTTGTCCTCTCGGACATCCCGACGCTGCGCGAGCTTTGGGAGGATGCGGCGGAATTCGTCCCGCCCGATGATGCGGACCGCCTCGCCCAGATCCTCGGCACGCTATGCCGGGACGACGCGAGACGGCGGTGCCTGCAGCGCGCCGCAACGCAGCGTGCTGCGACTTATTCAATCGGGCGGACGCTGGCGCGCTACCGCGATCTCTACCAGCACGTGCTGGCGCCATCGCTCGCCAGCACACAGGAGGTGTTCGCATGAAATGCGTCATCTTCTGTCACGCCATCACGTCGTGCTGGAACAACGGCAATGCGCACTTCCTGCGCGGTGTCACGCGGGAGCTGGCGCAACTCGGTCACGAGGTCGTGGTCTACGAACCCCGGGACGGCTGGAGCCGTCTGAATGCGATCAGCGATGGCGGCGAGGGCGCCTTGCAGAAGGCGGCATCGATGCTGCGGGACGTTTGCATCCGGCAATATGTCGAAAGCGAACTGGATCTCGACGAAGCGATGGCGGGAGCGGACCTCGTCGTCGCGCATGAGTGGAACACGCCTGAACTGATCGGCCGCCTGGGGAGGATCAGGGCGAACGGCGCATCGTTTCGTCTGCTCTTCCATGACACCCATCACCGCGCGATCACGGCGCCGGGCGAATTCGCCGCATTCGAGCTCGATGGCTACGATGGCGCGCTCGTATTCGGCGAGACGCTGCGCGAGGTCTACCTGCGCCGGGACCTGGCGCATCGCGTCTTCACCTGGCACGAGGCGGCGGATACCGCATTGTTCCGGCCTTTGCCGAATGTAGACAAGGATTGGGATCTCGTCTGGATCGGCAATTGGGGCGATGATGAGCGTAGCGCGGAGCTGCGCGAGTTCCTGATCGAGCCGTCGGTGCAGCTCGCATTGCGTGCGCGCGTTCACGGCGTGCGCTATCCCGACAGCGCGCGCGCGATCCTTGAGACGTATGGCTTGAACTACGCGGGTTGGCTCCCCAACCACGATGCGCCGCTCGCGTTCGCTCAAGGGCGGCTGACCGTTCACATCCCGCGCGGTCCCTATGTGCGCGCGCTTCCGGGCATTCCGACCATACGGGTGTTCGAGGCGCTGGCGTGCGGCATCCCGTTGATCTGTTCTCCGTGGTCCGACGTCGAAGGGCTGTTTCGCCCGGGCTGTTACGTCAGTGTTTCCAACGGACAGGAGATGAGCACGGCGATCTTCGATCTGCTGCATGACGAGGATCGGCGGGCCGAACTGGTCCAGACCGGCCTTGGCTGCATTCGCGACAGCCACACCTGCCGGCACCGTGCGGTCGAGCTTATCCGGATTTCCGAAGCCGTCGCCGCAAGGATCTGCAACAGCCCGACGCAAGCAAACAGGGAAGTGGCATTGCAATGAAGATCGCGTTCTTCGGTTCTAGCCTGGTGTCGTCCTACTGGAACGGGTCCTGCACCTATTATCGCGGGCTCCTGAAAGAGCTGGCACGATTGGGGCACGAGATCACCTTCTATGAACCGGACGCCTATGATCGCCAGAAGCACCGCGACATCGCGGACCCCGAATGGGCGAGGGTGGTGGTCTATCCGGCAACCGACGAGGGATGGCGGCGCGCGCTGGAAGCAGGTGCGCACGGCGCCGATCTGCTCGTCAAGGCGAGCGGGGTCGGCGTATTCGACGCGGAGCTCGAGGAAGCGCTGCCGCAGGCGTCATCCTCCGCAATTCGGGTTTACTGGGACGTGGATGCGCCGGCGACGCTCGACTCCATGGCACGGAATCCCGATCACGCGCTCAACCGGGCGCTGCCCCGCTATGACATGGTTCTCACCTACGGCGGTGGCGACCCGGTGGTGCGCGGCTACGAGGCTGCGGGGGCACGCTTCTGTCTGCCGATCTACAATGCGCTCGATCCGGAAACTCATCATCCGGTGCCGTTCCGATCCGAGCTTGGTTGTGACCTGAGTTTTCTCGGCAATCGCCTCCCCGACCGGGAAACGCGGGTCGAAGAGTTCTTCCTGCACGCCGCGGCGTTGCGGCCCGATCGCACATTTCTGCTCGGTGGATCAGGCTGGGACAGCAAACCGATGCCGGCGAACGTGCGCGCCATCGGCCACGTCGGCACAGCGACGCATGGGGCGTTCTTCTGCTCCGGGCTCGCCACGCTCAATATCAATCGAGACAGCATGGCGCGCTATGGCTTCTCTCCGCCGACACGGGTGTTCGAAGCGGCCGGCGCCGGTGCCTGCCTGATCACCGATGCCTGGGTCGGAATCGAGGAATTCCTCGAGCCCGGCAAGGAAATCCTGGTCGCCGAAGACGGCGAGCAGGTTGCGCAACATCTGGATGCGCTGTCGCCCGCGACCGCGCGCAAGATCGCCGACGCGGCGCGCGCGCGCATCCTTGCCCAGCACACCTACGCTCATCGTGCGCGTCAGGTGCACCAGCTTCTCAACTCGGCGACGGCACGCGAGGCGGCGGAATGACCTTGGACATTGTCATCTTCGGACTTTCGATCACTTCGTCCTGGGGTAACGGCCACGCGACGACCTATCGGGCGCTCATCAAGGCGCTCGCCAAACGCGGCCATCGCGTGACCTTTATCGAGCGCGACAAACCCTGGTACCGGGAGCATCGCGACCTCGATCAACCGGATTACTGCCGCGTCGAGCTCTATGACAATCTTGCTCAGGTCCCACGGCGCTTTTCCAAGCAGGTCGCCGAAGCCGATCTGGTGATCCTCGGCTCCTATGTGCCGGACGGCATTGCGCTCGCGGATTGGATAACCTCCAAGGCGCGTGGCGTGAGGGCATTCTACGACATCGATACCCCGGTGACGCTCGCAAATCTGGAGCGAGGAGGGTCGGACTATCTGTCCGCGCGCCTTATTCCCCGCTTCGATCTCTTTCTCTCCTTCACCGGCGGCCCGGTGCTGCGCCTTCTCGAGCAGCAATACGGCAGTCCGCGGGCACGCGCCCTCTATTGCGCGGCGGACATCGATCAACATGCGCCGGTGCGCATTCCCGTCAAATGGGACCTCGGGTACCTCGGGACTTACAGCGCCGATCGCCAGACCACGCTCGACCAGTTGCTGATTGCACCGGCGCAGCACTGTCCCGACAGGCGCTTCGCGGTCGCCGGTGCCCAGTATCCGGGCGAACTGAGTTGGCCGGCGAACGTAACGCTGTTCGCGCATCTGCCGCCGCATGAGCATTCCGGTTTCTATTGCGCTCAGCGCTTTACGCTCAACATTACGCGCGCCGACATGATCACGACCGGCTATTCGCCGAGCGTGCGGCTTTTCGAGGCGGCCGCCTGCGGCATTCCGGTCATATCGGATGCATGGCCAGGTCTGGAAACGTTCTTCAAGCCCGGCGCCGAAATTCTGGTGGCGGGCACTGCCCGCGACGTCGTGGAAATCCTTGACGCGATGCCGGAAGCGAGGCGCCTGGATATCGCCACAGCGGCACGGCGGCGCTTGATCGAGGCTCACACGCCGGAACGCCGCGCGCGGGACCTGGAGGACTACTACACCGAAGTCCTGAGCGACGAAGCCAGCGTGGCGACTGCAGGCGTGGCCTGAACAAGGGATCGAAACGGATGCTCGCGAAACACAAAGCCATGCGTCAATCGAACGTTTCTCACCTGACGACGACGTGCCTCGTGACCGGCGGCGCGGGGTTCATCGGTTCGCACCTATGCGATCGCCTGGTTCAGAACGGACACCGCGTCATCTGCGTTGACAATCTGTTCACGGGGCGTATCGACAACATCCATCCGCTGTTGAATCACCCGAATTTCTCCTTCATCGAGCATGACGTCATCCAGCCGCTGTCGATCCAGGGGGGCGTGCACCGCATCTACAATCTCGCTTGCCCGGCGTCCCCGCGCCACTATCAAAGTGATCCGATCGGCACGATGAGGACGTGCGTGCTCGGTGCGTACAACATGCTCGAACTCGCGCGGGAGAAAGGTTGCCGTGTTCTCCAGGCGTCCACGAGCGAGGTCTATGGCGATCCCGAAATTCATCCCCAGCACGAGCGCTACGTTGGCCACGTCAATCCCGTGGGGCCGCGCGCCTGCTACGACGAGGGCAAGCGGGCCGCCGAAACCCTGTTTTTCGACTACCACCGCGAACATGGGGTGCAAATCAAGGTCGCCCGCATATTCAACACCTACGGACCGCGAATGCTGGAGAATGACGGACGGGTGATATCCAACTTCATCGTCCAGGCTCTGCGCGGCGAGCCGATCACCGTTTACGGCGACGGCGCGCAAACCAGATCGTTCTGCTTCGTTGACGATCTGGTCGAAGGCCTGGTGCGATTGATGGAAAGTCCTCCGGACGTCACCGGTCCCTGCAATCTGGGAAATCCGAGCGAAATCACCATCGAGGAGATCGCACATCGGGTACTCAGCCAGACCGGATCGCGGTCTTCGCTCGTTCGTTTGCCGCTGCCACAGGACGATCCGAAGCGGCGCAAGCCGGAGATCGCATGTGCCAGGTCCGCGCTGGAATGGGAGCCGCGCATTGATCTCGAGCACGGTCTCAATGCGACGATCGGATATTTTTCGCTGCGGCTCAGCGCCGGTGTTCCGGGCGAGATCGTGACGTCGTCGGCGAAGTCCGGTTCCGACAAGAAGGCACGGCGTGTCCTGACATCATTGGGGTCGCGCTCGTCAGCGGAACAACATTATTGAACTCGAATATCGGAGCGTCGGAATGCGATTGGCGGTGGTCGGGTCAGGCTATGTCGGTTTGGTGTCAGGCGCTTGCCTTGCGGATATCGGTCACGATGTCATCTGCATCGATTCGGACCCGCGCAAGATCGAAATTCTGCTCGCCGGCGGAGTGCCGATATTCGAACCGGGACTTGAACAGATCATCGCAGCCAACCGAAATGCCGGCCGGCTGACTTTCTCGGGAAATCTGCGCCAAAGCCTGCGTGACGTGCGTGCCGTGTTCCTCGCGGTCGGTACACCGTCCCGCGATCACGACGGCTGTCCGGATCTGGCCGGTCTTTATGATGCCGCGCGAGACATGGCGCTTGCGATCGAGCCCGACACGGTCGTGGTCGTGAAGTCGACGGTTCCGGTCGGCACCGGCGATGAAATCGAATGTATCCTGCGCGAGGCGGGCGCCGATGAGAGCATAGCGGTGGTTTCCAATCCGGAATTCCTTCGCGCCGGCGCCGCTGTTCGGGACTTCCTGAGGCCGGATCGCATCGTCATCGGTGCGCAGGATCGGAGCGGCCGGGAGGTGATGACGAAAATCTATCAGCCGTTGTCACGCGCGGGCGTACCGGTGGTTCACACCTCCCGCCGTTCTTCCGAGCTGATCAAATACGGCTCCAATACGTTGCTGGCGACGAAGATCGCCTTCATCAATGAACTGGCTGACCTGTGTGAGCATGCGGAGGCGGATATCACCGACGTCGCGCGCGGCATGGGACTCGACAGCCGGATCGGCCCGGCTTTCCTCAACGCAGGGCCGGGATTTGGTGGATCCTGCTTTCGCAAGGACGCGCTCGCCTTGGTGCGAATGGGCGAGCAGCATCAAGCTTCGATGCGAGTGGCCGAGGCCGTACTCGCGTCGAACGAAGCGCGCAAGCGGAGCACGGTCCGGAGAATATCGGCCGCGACGGGAAAGCCATTGCGCGGCTGCGCCATCGGGGTGCTCGGGCTGACGTTCAAGCCGAACACCGACGACATGCGCGAATCCCCTTCAATTCCCCTGATATGTGGTTTGATCGATGCCGGCGCGGCGGTCCGGGTCTACGATCCGTCCGGCCATGCGGGAGCGCAGCGTGTGCTTCCTGGCGATGTGATTTATGCAAAGAGTCCGTATGCTGCCGCGACCGACGCGGAAGCGCTCGTTGTCATCACCGAATGGGATCAGTTTCGCAACCTGGACCTCGACCGGCTCAAGCGTCTGATGGCTGAGCCGGTGATCGTGGACATGCGCAACATCTTCCGTCCCGAGGACCTGCGCAGCCGCGGCTTTCGTTATCATCGCATTGGCGCTGCCCCGCACGCGCCCGAAGCTCCGCGCCTGCACGCGTTGCCTCGGGACGCCCGCCGCGGCCTCGAGCGCTCCTCCAACGGTTCGGCCATCGTGCTGGATGAGAGGAAACGCCGGTCGCGAGCCGAGCTCAAGGCGGCAAGCCCGGCGAGCTGAGTTTACGCAAGAGCGGCTCCCACTCTGCAATCAAGTCTGCCCAGGAGGAAAACATGAGCGAGGCAAAAACCACAACAGACCACGAGCAAATCCGAAAGTGGGCCGAGGAACGAGACGCGCGTCCCGCCACCGTCAGCGGAACCGGCAAGAAGGGTGACGCCGGCGTCCTCCGGCTGGACTTTGGACCGAAGGAAGACCGCCTGGACGAAATCTCCTGGGATGAATTCTTTGAAAAGTTCGAACAGGAGAAACTCGCCTTTCTGCACCAGGACAAAACCGCCGACGGTCATGTCAGCCGCTTTCACAAGTTCGTTCAGCGCGATTGAAAGCGGCGGCATCCGATTTGCCGGGCCGCACGGCCGTACGCAGGTCATACGGCTTCGAGCCGAGTGCTCGCCGCCTCGTGGCACTCACACGCGGCTGTTTCCAAGGCGTAGCGGTCGAGGACTTCGATTTGGCCGCGCCGGTAACGAATGATGCCGGCGTCGTGGAGTCCTCTGGCAACCAGGGTAACGGTCGTCCGGCGCACGCTCATCAGGCGCGCAAGCGACTGATGCGTGACCGCTATCATGCTGCGGTCCGAATAGTCATGCAGCCGAAGCAGCCAGCGGCAAAGGCGCGACTCGACGTCGTGTGCAACGTTGCAGGCAACCATCTGCTGTGACTGAACAACCTGACGGTAGAGATACCCGGCGACCTGCCGACACAGGCCGGAAGATTGTCTCAGGGCGGCACGCCACGTCTCGCTCCTCAATCCAAGCGCATAGCCGGAAATCTCAACAATACAGGTGAAATATGCACGATCTCCGCACTCAGGGTCGATGTTGACGGCGCCATCATGTCCGATGATGTACGTGGTGACCTTTCGATCTTCCTCGAGCGGGACCGCGCAGGAAACGACGCCGCTCGTTGGGAAATAGACATGCGTGATGGGGATGCCGGAATGCTGCAGAACCGCTCCCACATTCAATTTGAATCCTTCCAGATCAGCCTTCAGACGGGAAAAGGTTTCGGCCTCATGAGAGGACAGCATGGCAAGAAAATCATTGCCGAGGGCGGTCCGCGCGTAATCCGACGAGGCGCGGATGTTGGATGGAGGGACGACGCTGTTTGGCACGATCGGCATGCGGATAAAAGAACACAGCGCCGGAGACGTTCCGATGATCATGCGCTTTCATTGTGCCGCGGTCGGTGCGATCGAAACCGATTGATCGCGCAATGGCTGCAGTTATCCCATGTTATTGCTCACCAGCGTCCTACGCCTATCATTCCAGCATGGAAAAGAACCGAAACTTCGCCGCCACCGCCACATATTTTGAGCGAAGATTGAGAAAAGCGACCGGACTTGTGCGGCAAATGAAATTCCGCTCGGCCGCGGAGCTCTACCGCGAGAAGGCTTTGCAAGTTGGAATCGATATGAGCCGGCCGGACGAGAGCCCATCGGATCGGACGCGGCCGACCAGCCGGCGCGAGCGGGTTGCCGCGATGTTCCGGGTTTTCGGGGTGAACGGAGCGAGCGCGCCAAAATAGTTGCCAGCAGGTCTCGCCCGAAAGGCGGCGTCTTGGATGGAAGACATCCAAGCTCGGAGCTCCATGGCCACTCCGATTATTCTATGTAAATGAAGCGCACGCCACCAATCGCGTAACGTTAGGACATGGGTGAGGTGCGTATACCGGTCGAGATCGCTCGCAAGTGGCACGGTCTTGCCGATCGCCAGCGTAGCTACCTGGTGCAGCTCTATCGCGCGGGCCGCTGGTCGCGCCATTTCAACCAGGAGAGCTTCCGCCTTCAGATGATCGCGACGACCCAGAGCGTCGAAGCGTGGGCGGCTGTCGTGCAGCAATGTGAGCAGGCTGGTGCCGCCGATTGAAGTCCCTGCATCACCCGCAGCGAGCTCATCCGGGCAATTCAGATCGATAGCGGCACTTACCGGAAACCCTAACAGCGTACGATGCGGAGCTCGGCCGGCTTGCGGCGCCAGTACACGCGCATGTGCGCGTGCCCATCGCGATCGATTGGTTCAAGTCCGGCCATTTCGACTTCGTAACCGACGCGCATGGACACCGCCTCGCGCGCCAGCTCGATCGAGCGTTCAAGCTGCTCGCGCACAGTCGCAAATTCGGGAAGTTCCAGATAGGGCAGGTTGTCGTTCATGGGCAGCGTTCTCCAGCCATGGACCATGTTCCATGCCCAGCCATGGCCGCGCAGCATCACAGGTTAATGCTGCTCGATTTATTCCACGCGCCGCACCTGCGAGATGACAGGCGCAGGCGTGGCCAACAGGCGCGCAATGCGGCGCCCGCTCTCGGTATGGCGGAACGAAGCCTTCGCGGCCGGGTTCTCCGAAGAGCCGTTTAAAATCGGAGCAGGCCGGTGAAAGCACTCGT
>JBBWZU010000506.1:0-4235 GCA_039649225.1 Hyphomicrobiales bacterium
TGGTGACGGGCGTCAGCCGCAGGCCCGGCGCCGCGTTGTCATTCGGCGACGTCGCGGGCGCGCTGTTGGAAAAGTCCAAATGTTCGCTTGTCTTCGTGGCGCCGCAAGACCGCGGCGCGACAAGATCCACGACCAAGGGCTCGGACGAGCCGGCCGCCCGATAGCCGCCCTCAACGCGGAGCCTGTTGCGGCTCGCTGCTTCGCGTGTCCAGGCTCTTCATCAGATCGATCGGGAATGGAAATACGATCGTCGAGCTGCGCTCGCTCGCGATATCGAAGAGAGTTGCCAGGTAGCGCAACTGCATCGCCTGCGGCACCGGCTCGAGAATGCGCGCGGCGTCGACCAGCTTTTGCGCCGCCTGCTGCTCGCCCTCCGCATTGATGACCTTGGCGCGGCGCGTTCGTTCGGCTTCCGCCTGCCTGGCGATCGCACGGACCATGTTTTCGTTGAGGTCGATGCGCTTGATCTCGACGTTCGAGACCTTGATGCCCCAGGCCTCGGTCTGCTTGTCGAGCACGTCCTGAATGTCGGCGTTGAGCTTGTCGCGTTCGGCAAGCATGGAGTCGAGATCATGCTTGCCGAGGACCCACCGCAGCGTGGTCTGCGCGAGCTGGCTTGTCGCCGCGAGGTAGTTGCTGACCTGAATGATCGCACGCTCGGCGTCCACGACGCGAAAGTAGATCACGGCGTTCACCTTGACGGAGACGTTATCGCGCGAGATCACGTCCTGCGGCGGCACCTCATCGACGATGACGCGAAGATCGACCCGCACCATCTGCTGGGCGAACGGCACCAGCAGGATGAGCCCCGGCCCTTTCGTACCCGTATAGCGGCCGAGCGTGAACACAACGCCGCGCTCGTATTCGCGCAGGATGCGCACCGCCGCGTACAGGACGCTGACGACGATGATCGCCACGATGGCTATGGTTGCGGCAGAAAACATGACATGTCCTCCTCGGCTGGATTCGCAAGGCAAGTTCACACGGCAAGTTCACACGGCAAGTTCACTTGGGTTCGACGATCAGGACGAGGCCGTCGCGCGCGACGACCTTGACGCGGATCCCCGGCCGCGGCGGCCTGGCGGCGCGCGCGGCCCAGATTTCTCCCTTGATGCGAATGCGTCCTTTGTCATCCTGCCACGAGAGCGCCTCGCCTTCGGCGCCGATGAGCTCCTCTTCTCCGGTGATGACGGGCAGCCGCCGCGAGCGCAGCAACAGCGCGAGCACCAGCAGGAGCAGGCCGGCAGTCACAGCCGCCATGGCCGTCAGGATCACCGGCGAAAGCCCGAACCCCGGGACGCCCGAGGGAAACATCATGATCGCGCCAATGATGAAGGCCACGATGCCGCCGACGCCGATCACGCCGAAGGCCCCGATATGAGCCTCCGCCACCATGAGGCCGATGCCGAGCAGGACGAGCCCGGCGCCGGCAAGATTGATCGGCAGCAGGTTCAGCGCGTAGAGCGCCACCAGCAGGCTGATCGCGCCGACAAGGCCGGGGGCAACGGCCCCGGGATTGAGGAATTCGAAGATCAGGCCGTAGATCCCAACCAGCATCAGAATAAAAGCGATGTTCGGGTTTGTGATGACGGCGAGGAGTTCGGTTCGCCAGCCGGGCGCGACCATTGCCACCGATAGCCCGCTGGTCGCCAGGGGCGCATGCCTGCCGGCGACCAGCACGGTCCGACCATCGACCTTGCGCAGAAGATCGGGAATGTCGTCGGCCATCACGTCGGCGACATGAAGCGCGAGCGCCTCGGAGGCCGGAATGCTCGCGGCTGTGCGCACGGCTTCGGCAGCCCACTCCGCATTGCGCCCATTGAGCTCGGCAAGACTGCGGAGATACGCGACGGCGTCGTTCACCAGCTTGCGCGTTTCAGCATCCGACGCGTCGCCGGTCTGCCCCTGGCGGTCCTTTTGTCCGGACGGCTGCTCCGGCGTTGCGTTCGGAAAGAACGAACGCCCTCCCAGACGAATGGGCGTCGCGGCGCCGATGTTGGTGCCCGAAGCCATCGCGACGATCGCGCTGGCGTACGCAATGTACGTACCGGCGCTTGCCGCCCGGGCCCCGCTGGGGGCGACATAAGTTGCAACCGGCACCGGCGAGGCCAGGATTGCGCCGACGATCTCACGCATGGACGTGTCGAGACCGCCCGGCGTATTCATGCGCAATATGACGAGGCCGGTATCTTCCGGTCGCGCCGCCTTGAGCTCGCGCACGATGTAATCCGCAATCGCCGGCCCGATGACGCCGTCAATGTCGAGCACCACGGCACGTCGCGCCGCCAAGGCACTCGATGTCGTCATGGCCGAGATCAACAGCGCCGCGAACCAGGCGCCAACCCGGCGCCGGATCGACACGGCACCGACCGGGCGAATCGGAATTCCCGCATGAGCCGAGCACATGGACCGCCTCCTCACAGGCGAATGTCCGCGCCGCTCCCATTCTATCGGTCGTCGATCCTGACGGCCGGAACTTTCTTGAAAATAACGGCCTGAGCCTGAGGTTCCATCGAAATGCAGACCTTCGAAGATCTGCCGCCGGCGGAAAGACGAATCAAACGACGAATCAAATAGTGAACGCCGCGTCCCGCCCGGAGTTGCATCGAAGGCGTTCGCAGGCGGCGCGCAGCCATGACGTGGGTCGGCGGAGCTGCAAGCTTACTTGTATTCATCAACCGTCAATAGGCATGACAGCTCGAGAGAAGTATCTCTACCATCAAATCCATCCGCTGAAGCTACTCGCCGATTTCACCGCGGCGTTGATCTCGCTGTATCTCCTTTGGCAACACCGGTTGCCGATAGCATTGCTCGTCATGTTTGCGCTGCCGCTGATCGCATCGATATTCGTGACGCAATACGTGAATTTAGAAGCCTTTGAGCGATCGGCGCTCGGCGGTGCCGTTGCGCGTTACATGAGCCGCAGCCTGGAACTCATTCGGCTCCTCGGTATGGCCATTATGGCAATTGGCGCGTGGTTTCACTCGCTTGCAGCGATATTCCTCGGGCTCACCGTGATCATTCTCATATGGATGCGCGTTGTGTTACGCGCCGGATAGCAGGATCGGCCGCATGACGTCACGCGCGCAATCGTTCCGTTTTACCCCGCCTTGATTGCACTAAAACATCCCGTTGGGGTTTGCGGATGCTTCGGTCAGCGGCTGGCGGACATCCCAGTGCTCGACGATCTTGCCGTGGTCGAGACGGAAAATATCCACGATCGCCAATCCCAGTTCGTCGGGCTTGCGCCTCGCATGAGCGTGCAGGATGACAAAATCGCCGTCGGCGAAGATCCGCTTTATCTCGCTGCGCAGATCGGGAAACTGCGTCTTGAGATCTTTCAGGAACGAGCGGAAGCCATCGATGCCGTCCTTGATCATGGGATTGTGCTGGATGTACTGCGGTCCGAAATGGACCGCGGCTTCATCGAAATCGGACCGGCTCAATGCCGCATCGTAGAAGGCCAGGACCGTTCGCTTGTTGGCCTCGCGCATATCGTCCGCGGCTTGGGCCGGCGCGCCGGCCGCGGCCGGGGTGGTTCCGAGTATTCGTCGATCGATCATCTTTGATTTCTCCTGTTGAATTGCGATGGGCATTCCAGTCGCGTCAAGTTGGATCTGACTGTTTCGGCGGCGATGAAGGACGCGCTCGCGGTCAGCACGAGCACCCCATGCTGCCTGGCAGTGAACCGATCGGTCGTCATGGCTTTTCTTTTTATTATGGACCATTCCGTCCATATTTTGGCAAAAATTTTAGCTCAGCGCGTTGAGAATGATGACGAGCGTTTTCTTGCGCGCGTCAGCTCCGAAGTTGGCGCGTCCGAGGACCTGCAGGCCATAGAGGTTAACCATAAGGAACGTCGCAAGCGCGCGCGCATCTCCGCTGCTTGCGAACTCTCCGGCCGCCTGTCCCCGCACGATCGCCTCGCGATAGGCTTCCTCGAGCAGTTCCAGACCGCGCCGCACCCGCATGCGCACGAGCTGATCGTGTCCCGCGAGCTCGATCGCGCAAAGCTGCAGGAAGCAGGTCTTGGATGATGGCTGAAAGCCGACAATCTTCTCGAAACTCCTGACGATCGCGGCGCGCGCGGAGCCGCGCCGCAGATCCTCGATGTTGGCCGCAAGCACCGTTTCGATGTAGCGATCGAGCGCGGCCAGCAGCATCTCGTGCTTGCTGCCGAACGCGCCGTAAAAGCTGCTTTTGCTCAAGCCCACTTCGCCAAGCAGCCCGTCGAG
>JBBWZU010000513.1:0-4412 GCA_039649225.1 Hyphomicrobiales bacterium
TCGCTCCTCAGAGGCTGTGAATCTTTCGCTCTCCGCGGTTTTCTGGAGGGAGAAGACAAACTCCCACCTCATCCTGAGGAGCCCGCCGACGCGTCAGCGGAGGCGGGCGTCTCGAAGGATGGCCGCGAGCGCGATTCCCGCCCTCGTCCTTCGAGACGCCATGCTGCGCATGGCTCCTCAGGATGAGGGCTCAGAAACAGATGCCGAAAGATTCTCACACTCTCAGGATGAGGTCGGAGATTGTCTCTCACGCTCATGCGCGGGAATAGGCGGACCATGCTCTAGAGTCCCACAAGGCCGGGCAGGCCGCCGATATCGGAGATCTCATGCGCGCCGTAATACGGGGCGAGCGGTTCATGGCCGCGATTGACGAAGGCGCGCATGCCGAAGCGCATATCGTGCGCGGTCATCAGGTCGTAGCGGTAGGACGACGATACGTGCAGGACATGTTCCGGCGCACAACCGAGCTGATCGAGCATATATTCGAAAGCCTGCATGCGCGGCTTGTAGGCCTGCGCCATCTGCGCGGTGTAAACCGCATGAAACGGCGCCCCGAGCTTGTCGACGTTCGACTGAATCTGATCGTTCGATGCGTTGGACAGGATGACGAGCGGGATTTCCTTCGCCACCTTCGAGAGGCCGGCTGGAACATCCGCATGCGGACCCCAGGTCGGCACCGCGAGGTAGTAGGCCTCACCCTCCGCATCTGTCGTCTTGATGCTCCAGCGCCTGGCCGTGCGGTGGAGCGAGTTCACCAAGACGTCGCGATAGGGTTTCCACGGGCCGAGGATCTCGTCGAGGCGGTAGGTGCCGAAATCGCGCACGAACTCATCCATTTTCGCGGCCGGAATGCGATCGGCGAACATTTCGCGCGCCATCTCGCTCATGCGGAAGCGCGTCAGCGTCCCGTAGCAATCGAAGGTGATGTATTTCGGCTTGAACAGGGACATTGAGCCTTCCTCCGATCCTTCTGCGCGGCCATTCGTCTCCAACTCTGGCACGGATGGGCCGGATATGAAGCAGAGCCTCGCATGGCTTCGCTGGAACTTTATGCCGTTGTATCGCTCTCTTCCGGCAGTTCTGACGCGGCGCCCTTCCGCCTCTTGTCTTCCCGGCCTGCGGCCAGCCAAGCAACAACATCGTCCTAGCCCGGCCTCCCGCGCGCATGAGAACAAAGGCAGGGCAACGCAGGAAGGCAATCGGTGACCGCATCCCAGCCGGCGACCCGGTTCGAGATTCTCAAGATGGCCGCGCGGGATCTACCCGCCGCGCAGGCTCTGTCACGCGAGGTGAACTGGCCGCACCGGATTGAGGATTGGCAATTCGTGTATTCAGTGGGTCAGGGGCTTGTTGCCTATTCGGGCGATCAGCTCGTCGGCACGGCGATGTGGTGGACCTATGACGGCACGATCGTCCGGCTCGGCATGGTCATCGTCGATCCGGCGATCCAGCGTTCGGGCGTCGGCCGTGCGCTGATGCGCGGCGTCCTCGACCGGACACGTGAGCCAACCGTGCTGTTGAACGCCACAAAACAGGGCGAGGCGCTTTATCGCCAACTCGGTTTTCTGGGCGCAGGCTCCCTCGTCCAGCATCAAGGCGCCTCGTTCTCGGCGCCGCTGGTCCCACTGCGCGAGCGCGAGCGCATCCGCCCGCTGGGCCGAAATGAACTCGCCCGGCTCGTCGAACTCGATGCTGCTGCGTGCGGCGTCCGGCGCGAGGGCGTGATCGCGGCCTTGATCGAGGCCGGCGAAGCGGTTGTGCTCGACGATGCCGGCGAGACGGTGGGATTCGCCTTCTATCGCCGCTTCGGACGCGGACATGTGATCGGCCCGGTGGTCGCGCGCGACGCCGCCAGCGCCAGGGCGCTGATTGCGCACTGGGCCGGCTCGAACGCCGGCATGTTCATGCGCATCAACGTTCCTGGCGAATCCGGGCTTTCGAACTGGCTGGAGGAGCTGGGGCTCTGGCGCGTCGATTATGCGGTCACCATGGTCCGCGGCGCGCCGCCAAAGCCGGCCGCCGGATTCCACGTCTTCGGCGCGGTCAATCAGGCGCTCGGCTGATGGCGCGGCTTTAGCCGCATACTTGGCGCGCTGGAGTTCGTTCCGACAAGGCCGCAAAGACGCCGTTCGACCCAGCGTTGGCGATGCCGGACCGGCTATTTCGCGCCGGTTACCACAACGGCATCATATTCCGCCCCTTCACGGACGGGACCATCGGCCTCGCGCCGGCCCTGTCGTGCACCGAAGCGGAGATGGAAACATTGCTCGCGCGGTTGCGGCGCACCCTCGACAACATACTGGAGACAAAGGATATTCGCGCAACGATCCGAATACCACCACAAGGCGCTGTGGCCGGGGCGCGGCTGGGATTAGATTGATCCGGGCGGCATAATCTGCCGTCAATTGCCCGCGTCGGGAGTTGAAATCGGCATGACGGCCCCTGCCAGACTGGACCGGATCGACCTGAAGATCCTGACCGAACTGCAAAAGAACGGCCGGATCACCAATGTCGACCTCGCCGGCGCCGTGGGCCTGTCGCCGAGCCCCTGCCTTACCCGCGTGAAGCGGCTGGAGCAGGCGGGCTACATCACCGGCTATGGCGCCCAGCTCCAGCTCCGCAAGCTCGGCGATGTGCTGCTGGTTTTCACCGAGATGACGCTTTCCGACCACCGCACCGATGATTTTTCGCGGTTCGAGGCCGCGATCCGCAACGTGCCGGAGATCATCGAATGCCACCTCGTCAGCGGCGGCTATGACTATCTGCTGAAATTCGTCACGAATGGCGTGAACCACTACCAGAGCGTCATCGAATCGATGCTCGAGCGCAATATCGGCATCGAGAAATACTTCAGCTACATCGTCATCAAGTCGCCCTTCGTGAAGCATCATTATCCGATCGAACGGCTGTTCGGCCAGGATGATTGACACCCTCTTTCACCCGCCGCAGATCATGCCGCGCAGGCCTGCGCTATTCGGCAGGTTTTTCTCATCCATGGCCTATGTTCGGGAGCTTAGCGCGCCAGCCGCAGCGTAATCTTCTTCAACCGGGCGGCACGCAGGCCCCCGAGAACACGGAGAAGCGGGCGATGCTGAACGCGATTTCCGACCGTTCCGGCCCGGCCTTCTGGCCGCAACGCCCTTCGCGCCGACCACCGATCGCCGAGGTCGCGCGCTATGTCGAGGCGAATTTCTCAGAACGCGTCATGCTGAAGGACCTTGCCTTAGTGGCGGAGCTCAGCGTGTTCCGCCTTGTGACGGTCTTCCGTCGCGAGATGGGCATCTCGCCCTATCGCTATCTCAGCGCGGTACGGGTGAGGAAGGCACAGGAGCTTATGCGCAACGGCGTGCCGCCCGCCATCGCCGCCACCGAGGTCGGGTTCTTCGACCAGAGCCACCTCTGCCGGCATTTCCGCGTCATCTGCGGCATGACGCCCGGCCAGTTTCTCGCCAATCCGGATTCCGCATGGACCGCGACATGACCCCCTCGCCGTTCGCCGCCTTCAAGGTCATGACCTTCGATGTCGTCGGCACCCTGATCGATTTCGAGGGCGGCATGCTCGCCTACTTGCGCCAATCGGGCGCGGCGCCATCCGATTTGAGCGATGAAGCGATCCTCGATGCCTATCGCGCCTCGCGCACCGCAGGCAAAACCCTGCGCTACCCCGACGATCTGGAGCGCGCCTATTTCGATCTCGTGCGCGATGCGAAGCTGAAGGACGATGCGAAGCTTGCGCGCGGATTGCGCGATTCGGCCGAATTCTGGCCGGGCTTTCCAGATTCGGCCGAAGCCTTGAAACGCCTCTCTTCGAAATATCGCCTTGTCGCGATGACCAACGCGCAGCGCTGGGCCTTTGGGCATTTCGCGCGCACGCTCGGCAACCCGTTCTGGGACAGTGTGACGGTGGACGACGCACTCTGCGAGAAACCGGATCCGAACTTCTTTGGCTTCGCACGGGGGCGGATCAGCCGCTCAGGCTTTGGGCGCGAACAGATTCTGCATGTCGCGCAGAGCCAATATCACGATATCGGCGTCGCGAAAGCGCTAGGCTACAGGACCTGCTGGATCGAACGGCGCAAGGGCCTCCAGGGCTTTGGCGGCACGATCGCGGTCGAGCAGCTGACGACACCGGATTTCCACTTCGCGACCTTGAGCGAGCTCGCCGACAAGGCGGTCTGATCGTGCGGCTTGCTCAGACCAGCAGCCTTCTCACCGATTAGCCTTGGCCCCCGAGGCGCGGACGATCGGCGCCCAGAACTCGCGCTCCTGCTTGACGAAGGTTTCGAACTTCGCCGGCGTGTAATCGAGCATTGGCGGCATGCCGCTCTCCTCGAGGCGCTTGCGGATCGCCGCGTCGGCCAGGGCCTCGGCCATCGCGGTGGCCAGCTTGGCGACGACAGGCTGCGGCAATC
>JBBWZU010000522.1:0-5607 GCA_039649225.1 Hyphomicrobiales bacterium
CAAGGTCACCCGACAATCGCGTCAGCATGAACGCGAGCACCATAACGGTGAATGCAACCAGAAGGCCCACAACAAGACGCCGGACGATCAGACGCAGCATTTGGTGCTCCAGCGCACAACGGTCTCATCAAATCGCCGTCATGTGCAAGAGGTCAAGATTGGGCAGAAATCGCCCCGGCCTGTTCGAAATTTGTGCGTTGCCGCGGCTGTCGGGCTAATGCCGGGTGCTGCGGTTCAACTCGGTCTCCAGCCGCTGGCTGTAGCGCGACATCGCAAAACAGAACGCAAAGTAGATGATCCCGACCACGATGTAGACTTCCAGGCTGAAGCCTTGCCACGCCGGCTCAACGATGGCGGTCTTAGCCGCGGTCAAGAGATCGAAGATGCCGATGATCAGCACCAGGCTCGTATCCTTGAAGAAGCCGATAAAGGTGTTCACCAGCGGCGGAATGACCAGCCGCAGCGCCTGCGGCAGAACGATCAGGGCGGTCTTCTGCCAGTAGGATAGCCCGAGCGCGTCCGCGCCTTCCGCCTGGCCCTTGGGCAGAGCCTGCAAGCCGCCGCGGACGACCTCCGCGAGATAAGCGCCCGCAAACAGGATGATCGCGACCTGCGCGCGCAGCAGCTTGTCGATGTTGATGCCGTCGGGAAGGAACAGCGGAAACATCACGCTCGCCATGAACAGAAGGCTGACCAGCGGCACGCCGCGGATCAGTTCCACATACATCACGCACATCGCCTTGATGGCCGGCAGGTTGGAACGACGGCCCAGCGCGACGACAGTGCCGAGCGGGAATCCGAACGCCAGTCCGAAGGTCGCCAGGATCAGCGTGACGGCAAGCCCGCCCCAGCGTTCCTGCGGCACGAACGAAAGGCCGAGCACGCCGCCCCACATCAGGACGCCGATTGCCGTCAGTGCGCCGAGCCAGATCAGGATCAGTTCCTTGCGCCAGAAGCGGCGCATCGCCGATGCGGCGAACAGACCGATGAAGATCAAGATTGCCAGCGCGGGTCGCCATTGTTCCTCGAACGGATAGGTGCCGAACAGGATGAAGCGGTGCTTTTCCGTCACCACGGCCCAGCACGCGCCGACGCCGCGCAGCGCGCGGCAGGCTTGCGTCTGGCTGTCCGGCACCCACCAGATCGCGTTCAAGAATCCCCACTGCAGGATGCCGAGGAACGCGCGCAGGATCAGAAACAGCAGGATGAGCGTGATCGCGCCGGAGAGCCATGACGAGAACAGGTTGGCACGGACCCAACCGAACAGCCCGGTCGGAGCCGCACGGGGACCGCGCGGCGCGGCCTCCGGCACCCCGGCGACCGATGTTCCAATCGCGATCCTTGCCGTGTCGCTCATCGTTCCGCCAGCGCGATGCGCGCGTTGTACCAGTTCATCGAGAAACTGATGGAAAGGCTGATGGCGAGGAACACCGCCATGATGAGCGCGATGCCTTCGATCGCCTGGCCGGTCTGATTGAGCGTCGTGTTGGCGATCGACACGATGTCCTGATAGCCGATCGCGACCGCGAGCGAGGAGTTCTTGGTCAGATTGAGATACTGGCTGGTCAGCGGCGGGATGATGACACGCAAGGCTTGCGGCAGAACGATGAGCCGCAAGGCCAGCCCGCGGCGCAGGCCGAGCGCGCCCCCCGCCTCCCATTGCCCGGTCGAGACCGAGAGAATGCCGGCGCGCACGATCTCGGCAATGAAGGCCGCCGTGTAGGTCGTCAGCGCCAGCAGCAGCGCGACATATTCGGGCGAGAGCACGGTGCCGCCGGCGAAGTTGAAGCCGCGCAGCTCCGGCCAGTTGACGGCCCACGGCACGCCGAGCGCGGCACTGACGCCGGCCGGAAAGCCGATGATCAACAGCAGCGCCACCGGCCAGACGCGGCGCGGCTGGCCGTCGCGCATCTGCCGCGCGAGCGCGGCGCGACGAACCATCCATGTCGCGGCGGCGCCGATCACGCAGGCGAGCAGCACCAAGGCATGGTCGGGGAGCCAGGCGATCGTCGGCAGAATCAGCCCGCGATTGGACAGATACACACCGGCGACCGGATGCAGCGCCTGCCGTCCGGGCGGAAGGCCCTGCAGCAGGACGTACCAGGCCAGGAGCTGCAGCAGCAGCGGCAGGTCGCGCAGCGTCTCGACATAGATCGCCGCAAGCTTGGCCAGCAGCCAATTTTTTGACAGCCGCGCGATGCCGATCAGCGTGCCGAGGATCGTCGCAAGCACGACGCCGATCACCGCGACGCGCAGCGTATTGAGAACGCCGACGATGAGCGCACGCAAATAGGTGTCGCTCGGTCGGTACGCGATCAGCGCATCGGCGATCGGCATTCCGGCTTCGCGCGACAGGAAGCCGAAGCCGGTGGAGATATGGCGGGTATCGAGATTGTGCACCGTGTTGCGCCACAGCCAGGCGATGATTCCGGCGACCAGGCCGACCACGACGACCTGCCACACCAGGCCGCGAAAACGCGGATCGGTCCACGACAGTTGCATGCGCTGCCGCGGCGGGCTCACACGTTCTTTGGTCGTGTCCATATGAGCTTCCCCGCGAGCATGATCCCGAAAAGTGTGTAGCGGTTTTCGGAAAAGATCATGCTCCATCTCAAGAGCGCGCGCCCGTGGACCTGTTCGGTCGCTTTAAGTCAATTGTTGCATCAACGTTCGCGATATGCAACATTTGTTTCATGAATGAGAGTCCCGCCTCTCCGCTGGAAAAACTGCGGCTCGCGCTGCCGGATCTGCCCGGCCGCCTGCGCGAAGCCGGACGTTTCATCGCGCGGCATGATTTCGACGCCACCACGCGCTCGATGCGCGATCTGGCGGCGAGCGCGGGCTTGCAGCCGGCGTCTTTCACGCGTCTTGCCCAAGCGCTCGGCCATAGCGGGTGGGACGATTTTCGCGATGCGCTGATCGAGGCGCGGCGGCCGGCACCGGCCGCGCCGTTCTCCGGCCGTGTGCGCGGTTCGGGCAAGAGCGTGCAGGGGGCCGCCGGCCTCGCGGCGGAGATGATTGCCGCCGATGCCGATGGGCTGACGCAGCTTGCGCCGGCGCCGATCGCGGCCGCCGCGAGAGTGCTGCACGCGGCGCGGCGGATCTGGATCGTCGGCTTTCGCAGCTGCCGCAGCGTGGCGCAGTTGCTGCACTATCAATTGCGTCTGTTCCGCCCCGATACGGTGCGGCTGGTGGGGGTGGCCAGCCCGGAGGATCTCGATTTCGGGGCGTTCCGGGCCGGCGATGCCGTGGTGATCATCGGCTTTGCGCCGTATTCGCGTTCGAGCGTGCTCGCCGCGCATGCGGCGCGCGAAGCCGAATGCACGCTGATCGCGCTCGCCGATACGCCGACTGCCCCGATGGCCGAGGGCGCGGATCATCTGCTGCTGTTCGATGCCGCCACCGCCCCGGGTTTCTTTCCCAGCCTCACCGGCGCGATCGCGTCCGCGCAGGCGCTGGCCGCCGCGACTTTCGCGCTCGGCGGCGAGGCCGCGCAATCCCGCCTGCGCGAGACGGAAGGCAGGCTCACGGCCCTGTCTCAATACGTTCCCAACGAGAACGCGACATCATGAGCAAGAAATCCCGCGTTCTGCATCGCAGCTTGCGCGAAACGCCGCCGCTCGCGGCCGGCGGTCATGGCGTCTGGCTGGTCGATGCCGAGGGTCGCGAGGTGCGCGACCGTGCCGGCGGCGCCGCGGTGTCCTGCCTTGGCCATCAGCATCCGCGTGTGCTCGAGGCGATGGCGCGGCAGGCCGGCAAACTCACTTATACGCATTCGAGTTTCTTCACCTCCGAGCCGGCCGAAGCGCTCGCCGACGACCTAGTCGGACATGAACCCGGCGGACTTGGCTACGCCTATATCGTCAGCGGCGGCTCGGAGGCGATCGAGGCCGCGCTGAAAATGGCGCGGCAATACTTCCTCGAGATCGGACAGCCGCAGCGCGCGCGCTTTATCGCCAGGCGGCAGAGCTATCACGGCAATACGCTCGGCGCGCTCGCGGCCGGCGGCAATGCCTGGCGGCGTGAGCCCTACAAGCCGTTGCTTGCCGACGCCTTCAGCCATGTGACGCCCGCGTTTGCCTATCACGAGAAGCGTGCCGACGAGACCGACGACGGGTTCGTGCGGCGCCTGATCGCCGAGCTTGAAGCGGAATTCCAGCGCCTCGGACCCGACACCGTCGCGGCCTTTGTCGCCGAGCCGGTGGTCGGCGCGACGGCCGGCTGCGTCACCGCGCCGGAGGGATATTTTCGCGCGGTGCGCGATGTGTGTGATCGGCACGGCGCGCTGCTCATCTTGGACGAAGTGATGTGCGGCATGGGCCGCACCGGCACGCTGCATGCCTGGGAACAGGAGGGCATCGCGCCCGACATTCAGGCCATCGCCAAGGGATTGGGCGGCGGCTACCAGCCGATCGGCGCGACGCTCGCCTCCACCCGCGTGGTCGAGACGATCCGCGATGGTTCGGGCGCGTTCCAGCACGGCCACACCTATTTGGGTCATCCGATGGCCTGCGCGGCCGCGCTCGCGGTGCAGCGCGTCATCCGCGATGATAACTTGCTCGATCGCGCGCGCCAGATGGGCGAGCTGCTCGAGCAGCGCCTGACCGAGCGCTTCGGCAATCACCATCACGTCGGCGACATTCGCGGGCGCGGACTGTTTCGCGCCATCGAGATCGTGTCGGACCGCGCCAGCAAGGCGTCGTTCGATCCCGCGCTGAAAGTTCATGCGCGGATCAAGCGTGCCGCGCTGGAGCGCGGCCTTGCCTGCTATCCGTCCGGCGGCACCGCCGACGGCGTGCGCGGCGATCACGTGCTGCTTGCGCCGCCTTACATCGCGAGCGCGCAGGAGATCGACATGATCGTCGATCGGCTGGGCGCCGCGGTCGATGCCGTCATCAAGGATGTTTCACACTAAAACCAGGAGGGCTGATCGATGAAACGTATTCTGTACGCCGCGGGCCTCGTCGCGATGGGTCTTGCGGGCGCCAGCGCCGCGACGCTCGATACCGTCAAGCAGCGCGGCCAGCTCGTGTGCGGCGTCAGCACCGGCTTTGCGGGCTTCTCGACGCCGGACTCGCAAGGCAATTTCAAGGGGCTCGATGCCGATTACTGCCGCGCCATGGGAGCGGCGATCTTCGGCGACCCGGCAAAAGTGCGCTTCGTGGCGCTGACCGCGCAGAACCGCTTTACGGCGTTGCAGTCGGGCGAGATCGACGTGCTGCTGCGCAACTCGACGCAGACTTATCTGCGCGCGGTCAGCATCGGCCTGCGCATCGGTCCGGTGAATTTCTATGACGGTCAGGGCTTCGTGGTGAAACGCGATGCCAAGGTCGACAAGGTCGCGGGCCTGAACGGCGCGACGGTGTGTGTCGCGCAGGGCACCACGCATGAAGTCACGCTCGGCGACTATGCGCGTGCGCACAATATCACCTGGTCTCCGGTGGTATTCGAGCGCGTCGACACGATGTATCAGGCGTTCTTCTCCGGCCGTTGCGATGCCATGACGCAGGACGCCTCCGCGCTCGCCGGCGCGGTCGCGACCGCGGCGCCGAACCCCGCCGACTATCAGGTGCTCTCGGAGACGATCAGCAAGGAGCCGCTCGGGCC
>JBBWZU010000535.1:0-3067 GCA_039649225.1 Hyphomicrobiales bacterium
GCGGGTGGAAATGGGCGCGGCCCAGCTCGCCGGCGTCGCCAGATCTTCGCGCACCGGCACGAAGCGCAGCGTGAAGGCCGGCCCGACGATGCGCTGGCCGGTGCCGCCGGAAAACGGCATCGGCCCGTTCATCCAGCAGTGCCGGATGCCCTTCTTGAGCAGCATGGTGGTGATGGTGGCGGTGGTGATTTTTTCGAGCGTGGCAACGAGCTCGGGCGACAGGCTCAAGGAGGCCTCCGATGCAAGGGGGTCAATATAGGAGGACGATACGCCGGCCGCCGTCAGGCCGCCAGCGTAAGTATCGTGCTGCCAGGAAGGGTAACTTAGCTCTCGGGCACGCCGGCGCGGCGCAGCCCATCCATGTACTGCTCGCGCTGGGTGACATCCTGCAGCGGATACGTTGCGGCAAAGCGCTTCACGGTGAATGTCGGCTCGATCGACAGCAGCTTGTCGAGGTAGCGCTTGGCCTGCTTTTGCCAGCCGAGATGGCCAAGCGAGGCGATCAGCGGCTTGTAGCCGTTGCCGTATTCCGGGCAGTTCTCCACGACGCGGCGGCCGACCTCGACCGCCCGTTCGTAATCGCCCTTGATCGTGTAGGCGAGCGCGAACGGGTTCTCGAACACTGCGAGATAGGGCTGGAATGCCGTCATTTCGCGGCAACGCTCGAGGCGCTGCAGCGCGGTTTCGAAATCGCCGATGTAGCAATAGGTCAGCGCGCTGAAGGCATAGATGAACGGCAGGTTGCGGTTGAGCTGCAACGCGCGATCGAAATAGTGCAGCGCCAGGTCGATGTCCCGGTGCAGGAACGCCAGAATATGCGCGTAGATCGCGAGGACTTCCGCGTTGGTCGGATCGATGTTGACCGCGCGCTGCGCATAGTTCTTGGCGATCTCCTTTGCGGCTTGCGGATCGGCAGCCCAGTCCTGCCCGACGTAATAGACGTTCCAGTACGCGTTCCAGGCCAACACCATCGCGTTTTCAGGTTCGAGCGCGAGCGCGCGTTCCAGCAGCTCCCCGGCGGCTTCGTATTTCGGGCGCTCCATGCTGTAGATCAGCGGGATCGCGCGCATCACGCAGCCGAGCGCGCCATCCGGTCGGTTCTGCTTGGCGTGGCCTTCGATGTGCAGGATGACCGGATCGATCTGCGTGACGATCGGCACCGTCACCCGTTCGTCCATCAGGTCGAGCCGATCGGCCGGCAGCTCGAACGTGTCGCTCCAGACCGGCGTTGCATCTTCGGTGAGATTGAGAAGCTGCACGCTGAAGCGATACTTGCCGCCACTGCTCGTCACCGATCCATCGATGACATAGTCGAGATCGTGGCGGCGCAGGATATCCTCATTCATGAAGGTCGGTGACGGACCGCGCATCAGCGCGACCGGCGCGACCACTTCGAACCAGCGGAACCGCGCGAGCGCGGCCGCAACTTCCTGCGCGAGCGAGAAGCCCAAATTCTCGTCGAGCGCCGGCCGCATGGCCAGGAACGGCATCACGCCGATGCGCAGGTTGCCACGCTGGCGCGGCGGCGCCTCGAGCTTGATCGTCTTCTTCGGCACGGGCAGCTCGTGCGCGGGCAGCGCCCGCCCCTCCTGGCCGGAGAACATCCGGATCGCCTCGTACAGCGCACGTGTCTCCGCCGAAGGCACGACGTCGAGCGCAAGCCGCAATGCGTCCTGCAAGCGCTTGAACTCCATCAGCGCCTGCACGCGCTCGCTGCGATCCGCCAGCGCGCGCATCAGGATGCGCGAGGCGCCCTCATGCGTCGGGTCGAACGTGATCAGCCGCCGCGCGATCGCTTCGCGCTCGCTCGGTTCGGCATTGGCGCTATTGGCGTCCGTGAGCTCGTCCTCGAGCAGCTTGCGCAATTGCTCGGTAAAGCGCGAGCGCTCGCTCAGGAGCCATTGGTCGAACGCCGCGCTGATGCCGCTGAGATCCTGCATCAGGTCGCCCTTGCACAATTCCGCGAGCTTGCCGCGCGCGCCCTTCTCGGCCGCCGGATCGTTCGACAGCAGCGCGGTCGCGTCGATCCAGCACGCGCCGGTGTCGAGCCTGATGGTCTCCCGGTCGGTCGAAATCAATTCATCCGCCAGCGGGCCGAATGCGACCACGAGCTCGCGAACCGCCTGCCGGAAGCTTGCGCGCGCCTGGTAATCGGGAACGCGATCCCACAGCATCGCGGCGATGCGGGCGCGCGATACTGCCGCGCCGCCGGCAAAGCACAGGCAGCCGAGCAGCGCGCGCGCCTTGCGCCCATTTGGAAGCACATCGGTGCCGCGGAACGTCATTGCGCGCATTGTGCCGAGCAGATGGATGCGCACCGTCGGCGCTGCCGGATGCGGTCGCGCGCGATCGTTCCGCGCGTGATCCAGAGGTACGATTTTGCTAGGTTCGGACCGCGCGATGTTCTTGTACATGTCCTGCCCTCACGTGAGAGACCAAGCCCGGAGACCATCCTCGCGTACCGCAAGGGGTTCGACTTCTCACCTTGCGGCACCCGATGAGTGCATAGCACAACTATACAGAAGTTTTTTCGATTGAAGAAGTCATACTTCACGCAATTCTCACACTTTACCGTCAATCTGCTCCGCAGATTTAACATATATTGGACGTTGAATTGACGTTGGTTCGGACTCCTCACGCGTAGGCTTGATTGTCAGCGCCCAACGGCGCCATTCAAGCCAGGAGGCAACGGTGCAGCAGCGTCAGACCACAGCCGATAGCGGTAAAGTTCGCACGGGCGGCCAGAGCCCGAGCCTTCCGGTCCGTCCAACCGCCGATGCCGGCAAGGTCCGCACGGGCGGCCAGAGCCCGAGCCTTGCCCGCCCGACCGCCGTTGCCGGCAAGGTCCGCTCCGGTGGCCAGAGCCCGAGCCTTGCCCGTCCGACCGCCGATGCCGGCAAGGTCCGCACCGGTGGCCAGAGCCCGAGCCTTGCCCGTCCGACCGCTGATGCCGGCAAGGTCCGCATGGGCGGCCAGAGCCCGAGCCTGCCGCGGAAGTAATCCGTCGCGCGGCCGAACGGCCGCGCGCGTTACGATCGATCGAGACGATGACCAATCCAGAGCAGGT
>JBBWZU010000566.1:0-29964 GCA_039649225.1 Hyphomicrobiales bacterium
GCGCGTATTCCATGCATCCTCGGCCATGCGCGCCTTCTGCGCGGCGGTCTCGGCGATGAAAGGTGGAAGCGGCGGGCGGTCCATGACGTCGTCCTCGGCATTGCGGTCGGAAAGCGAGCGCGTGAGATTTAACTTTACACTCATTCGATCCTGATTTGCCCGGTCGAACTGTGACGATGCTGTGATCCTCGCGAGATTTTGCGCACCGTTCACATCAATGTCAGCGCCGTAAAATCTTCACCAAGCGAGTGCTATGTCCGCACGGCGACGGAGAGACGCTGTGGTGAAGCCGATGGATGATATTTTCCAGTTGATGCAGGACTGGGCCTTCGACCCTGACGCCATGCAGGCCGTGATGCTGGCATTCGCGATGGCATGCCGCGAAATGAATGCGACCGAGACATCGTCGGTCATCAAGAGCATGATCGCGCGGCGCATCGTCGGGCACGCACAACGCGGCGAACGCGATGCCGATCGCCTGTGCCGGCGCACGGTCGAAGAGCTGTTGCCGAAGCGAAAGCCGAATTAACAGGCCTCGCGCGTTCGACCCTTCATCGTCTACCGGCAATCGATGCCGGCTCCTGGCCGTCAACCTGGACGGCGCATTCCTGTGGCGCGCACGGGGGGTGTTGATTCGCCCCTTGTGGGGAAAACCGCATTTGGGTAAAGGCGCGTTGATGCGCTAGTCTTCCTTTTCTTCCCTCCTTCAGACCAGTCACAAGGCCTGCCGCAATTCCTCGCATCTCCTCACGAGCGAACGCATCGACCTGCCCCGGCCCGCGCGGCAGCATGCTTCGGAGTTTTCCGTGATTCCGGATTTCAAGCGCACCCTGCCTGGCATCGCGCTTTGCGTCGGGCTGACGGCGGTTGCGAAGCTGCTTGAGCAGGCTGAAGTGAACGCGTTCGGCCAGCTTTATCTGGAAGGGCTGGTCATCGCCATCCTGCTCGGCGTCGCGATTCGGACCTTCTGGAAGCCGGGGCCGATGTGGGCGGGCGGCATCGGCTTCAGCGCGAAGACGCTGCTCGAGATCGCCGTCGTCCTGCTCGGCGGCTCGATCAGCGCCGGCACGGTCTGGGCGCTTGGGCCATTCCTCTTGATCGGCATCGCACTGATCGTCGCGCTCGCGATCGCAAGCAGCTATCTGATCTGCCGCGCCATGGGTCTGCCGCTGCGCATGTCGATCCTGGTGGCTTGTGGAAACTCGATCTGCGGCAACTCCGCCATCGCGGCGGTTGCTCCCATCATCGGCGCGGATGCCGACGACATCGCCTCGTCGATCGCGTTCACGGCCGTTCTCGGCGTCGTCGTCGTGCTGGGACTGCCGCTGTTGGTGCCGTTGCTCAGTCTCTCGCTCACCCAATATGGCGTTCTTGCCGGCCTGACGGTCTATGCGGTGCCGCAGGTCCTCGCCGCGACGCTTCCGATCGGCGCGCTCAGCAACCAGGTCGGGACCGTCGTCAAGCTGGTGCGCGTGCTGATGCTCGGCCCCGTCGTGCTCGGTCTCTCGCTGTTTGCCGGCCGTCTGCGCAATGGCGACGCCGATGCCGCGGAGCCACGCCGCTGGCCGCCGCTGCGCGAACTGGTGCCATGGTTCATCATCGGGTTCCTTCTGCTCGCGCTCGCGCGCTCATTTGGTCTCATTCCGCCGGATGTCGTGCGGCCGCTGCGGACGGTCGCGGCCGTGCTGACGACCATTGCGATGGCGGCGCTCGGGCTCGGCGTCGATGTTCGCACCGTCGCCAAGGCCGGCCTGCGCGTCGCGACCGCCGTCACCATCTCGCTGATCGTTCTCGGAGTGATCAGCTTTGCGCTGATCCGCCTTGCGGGCGTCGCATAGGACTATGCTGGGCGCGTGACGATCAGCGCGACCGGGCCGCCGCCGTCCGGCCCCTGATGCTCGGCGCCGCCCGAGACGTAAATCTCCGCATGCCCGACCAGGCCGCCCAGCGCGCCGGCAACGAAGGCGCGCGCGTGGCGCGTCGAGGAAATATCCGAATCATCCAGCATCGTGTGGCGATGTCCGCGCAACAGGCCATCGTGACTTGCTTCGGCTTTGGCGAGCACCGCTACGAGGCGAAGGCGTTCGGACGGCGCGAGCTGGCCCGCCGCCGCGAAACCGAGCCGATGGAACGCGCCGCGCACCGGCTCGATATCGATCGCATCGCGCATCACGGCGTGATCGATCGAGAGCGGCCCGGACCATTGCGCCGACATGCCCAGCACGACGATCTCGTGGTTCATCAGTTCGATCCCGGCGGATGCGCTGGCGCGGCCGGACCAGAGTGATGTGTCAACACCGATCGCCATGTCGGCCAGCGTCTCGCGCGGGATCTCGCCGAGCGCGACCGCGACGCCGAGCGCGCTGGCGCCGCGTGAAACGCCCATCGATTTGAGCGTGTCGCGCGTCGCGACGGTCTCTCGGCGCGTTTCCGCGTCGGTGATGCGCTGCGCGGTGAGCAGCGGACATTTGATCTGCACGAAATGGACGTCGGCCGGATCGATGATGCCGGCGTCGGCCATTGCGGCGCGCACGCCCTCCGCGACTTGGTCCACTTGCGCAAGACGCCCCATCTGCTCGGGCTTGAGCGCCGGCGTGTGCGCGCGGCCAATGGCAAGCGCGGGGCCTTTTCCTGAGCCGTCATGGGTAGGTTCTTGGGCGCGCTCGAACACCGTCCAGTGCGGCGCCATCGCGCCCTCGGTGCCGCCGGACATCACGAGGCAGACCTCTTTTGCGCGCGCGCCAAGGTGTTTTTCGAGCAGCAGCGTCAGCGCGAGGGTGGCGAAGCCGCGCGTGAAATCGTTGACGTTGCCGTTACCCTCGGTCTTGCCGAGAATCGCCACGATGCCGTTCGGATCGATGCGGCCTTCGCCAATCGCGGCCGCAATGCCGCTCACATCATTGGGGGCTGCGGCAGAAACGCGGTGGACTTTTGCGATTGGCATGTCAGCAGCACGGCGTTTCGAAGTGATCGCGCACGACGCGCTCCAAATCCGGTAGCGCGGCGGCCAGTGTTGCATTCTGCGTGATGCCGTGGCGGAAACGCGCGAGCAACTCCTGGTTCATCGCCGGATGATCGATGCCGAGAACGCGGCCGTCACGCACGATCGTCTTTCCGGCCACAATGAGCTCCTTGACGTGACGCGCGGTCGCGCGCGCAAACAACAGATCGCGCGAATCGAGATCGGCGCGCAGTCTGTCTGCGTCGAGCGCGTTCCAGTCGAGCAGCAGGATGTCGGCGGGCGCCCCGGGGCTGAGCGTGCCGCCGTCGTCCTTGTTCGTGACCGAGCGGCGGCCGTTCACCAGCACGGCGGCGAGGATTTGCTCGCGCGTGACATCGAGCCGGAAACCGGTGCCGCCGTGCAGCAGGTCGGCGAGCCGCATCTCGCGCAGCGCGTCGTCGTCTTCATCGAGCGCCGCGCCATCGAGTCCGAGCGCAACGCGGCAGCCCTGGCGCATCATTTCGCCGAGCGGCGCGATGCCGGAGCGCAGATGCAGGTTGGATGACGTGTTGACCGAGATCGTCGCGCGGCGCTCGGCGATCAGCGCGAGTTCATCCGGCCGGGCCCAGGCGCAATGCGCCAGCGTCAGGCGCGGGGAGAGAAGTCCGATCGAGTCGAGGTATTTGACGATGCCGTCGGGAAAATTCGTGTCCGCCCAGTCGCGCTGATAGCGCGTTTCCAGAAGATGCATGTGGATACGGCGGCCCGTGCGGGCGGAGGCCTCGGCGATGCCTTCGAGCAGTTCGGGCGTGCACCAGTGAACGGCGGCGGGGCCGTACTGCACATCGAACGTCTCGCTCTGGCACGCCGCCGCGACGGCGTCGACCAGCGCGATCTGCTCCTTCACGGGCATCGGCGTGCGGATGAAGCGGCGAGCAACTTCCTCGCGCGCCTCCGGCTTCAGCGCGGCCAGGATCGGCTCGGACGGGCCATAGACCAGCGGATTGCGATCTCTGAGTGCGGGCGCGAAGCCGACGCGCACGCCGACATCGCGCGCGGCGCGCGCGACTTGCCTGGCCTCGGTCACATAGTCGGTCAGCCCTTGCGCGCGCGTGTAATGCACCATCACGCTGCCGGCACCGCCCAGCGCCGAGCGCGCGAGCGACACCGCGGTCGCGAGGTACGGATCGACCGCGGGCAGCAACGCCAGCATATGCAGCCAGATTTCCAGCGGCTTGCCGGCGGTGCCGAAGGAGCTCGAGCGGGTCGCGCGTGCATGGTCGTGCGCGTTGGCGAGAGCGGGGAGGGCGAACAGTGATTCTATTGCGCCGCGCGCAGGCTCGATGACGGCGATGCGCGCGCCATCCAGGCGGATTGTGCGGCTGCCGACGGTGGCCTTGTCGGCCACCGTCAGGACGTGCGTGCAGTTGATTTCGCGCATTGTTCCTAGTTCGTCGTCGCCGGCAACGCGCGTTCGGCCTTCGGCGGCAGGAACGCGCGGCTGAACACGTCGCCGACGTTCGGCGATTTCGGCAGCTCGTAGGCGGCCGCGATGACCTTGATCGCCTCGTCCATGCGTGCGTCCTTCATGTCGCCGACGCCCAATTCGGCGGCTTCCGGCGTCGCAATCAGGGTCTTCGCCACGTACACCAGCCGGCGCTTCTCGATGTCCTTGTTCAACAGTGGTTCCTGTTTCGCCAGGAGCTCGATCGCGGCGTCGGGATTGGCAAGGCAATCCTTTATCGCTCTGTTGATCGCGCGCACCAGGCCCTTCACCGCCTCGGGTTTCTCCTTGGCGAGCTTCTGCGACACCATCACGCCATTGGAATAGAGATCGAGGCCGCCGTCCGAATAATAGATCCAGCGGAAGTCCTTGTCGGGATCGAGCTTGAGTGCGACCAGGTTCATGTAGCTGGTCGCAGTGAACAGCGCCGAGATATCGACATCGCCGCGGATCAGCATCTGCTCCTGCAGGTTCGGCGCCATGTTGACGATCTCGACCTTGGCGGCATCGAGATTGTTCTTCTTGGCGAGCATCGGGAACAGCTTGATCGAGGCGCCGCCGGCGGGCGAGCCGAGCTTCCTGCCGGCAATATCCGCAATGGTCTTGATCGGCGAGTCGGCTTTGACCAGCAAGGCGAACGGGGCCTTGCTGTAGATCATATAGACCATCAGCGGCGTCTCGCCGGGCCGTGTCGCGGCGTTCTGAATGATGGCATTCATGTCGCCGAAACCCGCCTCATAGGCCCCGCCCATGATGCGCGTGACGGTCGCGGCCGAGCCTTCGCCCTGATCGATGGTGACGTCGAGCCCTTCCGCCTTGAAGTAGCCCTTCTCGGCGGCCCAATAGTACCAGGCGTGAATGCCCTGAAGCTTCCAGTCGAGCGTGAACTTGATCTTCTCTTGCGCCGCCGCGGGGGCGAGCATCAGCATCAAGCCTGCGGCGAGCGCCGCGAGACGGGTGAGCATGGGCATTCTCCTGTTGCGGGCGTATCAGCCCATGGCGAATTCGGTCTTGCGATGCGCCCACCCGGTGACGCGCGCTTCGACCAGCGAGAAGATGGCGTAAAGAGCGACGCCGAGCGCCGCCAGAATGAACACGCCGGCAAACACCAGCGGTACGTCGAAGGATGCGCTTGCGATCATCATCATGGTGCCGATGCCGCGGTTCGACGCGACGGTTTCGGAGATGACCGAGCCGACGAAGGCGAGCGTGATAGCGACCTTGAGCGAGGCGAAGAAGTAAGGCATCGCGCGCGGCAGGCCGACATTCCACAGGATGTCGAATTTGGTCGCGTGCAGCGCCTTCATGACGTCTTCGAGCTCCGGCTCTGTCGTGGCGAGGCCGGTCGCGACGTTGACGACCACCGGAAACAGGCAGGTGATGAGCGCCGTGATGACTGCCGGCACGGTCCCTGAGCCGAAATACAGCACCAGGATCGGAACGACCGCGACCTTGGGGACCGACGAGAAACCGATCAGCAGCGGATAGGCGACATCATAGGCCAGCTTCGACCAGCCGATCACGACGCCGATGACGACGCCGATGGCGACACCAAGCACGAAGCCGAGCATGGTGGTGTAAAGCGTCTGCACCGTGTGCGGCCATAGTGCGGGCGCGCGCTGCCACAGCGTGATGAAGACCTGGCTCGGGCGCGGCAGGACCACGTCACTGACGTGAAAAATGAGACAGAGCAGCTCCCAGACGACGAACATGCCGATGATGAGCGCGACGGAGGCAAGCTTGCGGCCAAGTTCGGAGTTCATGCTGCGGCGTCCGTCGTTGAGCGGGCTTGCGGAACATTGTCGCCGCGCACCTCGACGATGAGTTCGCGCAGGCGCTGCGTCAGCGTCACGAAAGCCGGGTCATAGATCATGTCCATCGTGCGCGGACGCGCGAACGGCACTACGCTGTCGTCGACGATGCGGCCGGGCCGCGCGCGCATCACGGCGATGCGATTTGCCAGATAGCCCGCTTCGCGCAGATCGTGCGTCACCAGGATCACCGTCGGTTTTCTGGTGATCCACAGTTCCTGCATGATCGCCCACAGCTCTTCGCGCGTGAACTGATCGAGCGCGCCGAACGGCTCGTCGAGCAGGAGCAATTGCGGATCGTGCACCAATGCGCGGCAGAGCGAAGCGCGCTGCAGCATGCCGCCGGACAATTGCCAGGGATGCTTGTCGCCGAAACCTTTCAGGCCCACCTGCGCCAGCAGCGCGTCGGCGCGGTCGCGAAACTCGGTCTTTTTCTTGGCACGGTATTCCTGGCGGAACGGCGGAACGATCTTCAGCGGCAGCATCACGTTGTCGCGGATCGAGAGCCACGGCAGCATCGTGGGATTCTGGAATGCCATTCCGATGCGCATCGGTTCGGCGCCAAGCTCGCGTCCCGCGACGTACACATAGCCGCGCGACGCCGGGATCAGCCCGCCGACAAGCTTGAGGATCGTCGACTTGCCGCAGCCCGACGGACCGACCAGCGCGATGAAGTCGCCTTTGCCGATGCGCAGGCTGGTTTCATCCAGCGCGGTGACGGAATGCGCGGCGTCGCGCCCGTAAGTGACCGCGACGTTCTCAAGCTTGACGAAGTCGTCCTGGCTCATGCCGCGCTCCCTGTTTGCCGGGCTGGCCCCCGAAGGATGGCGTCCATGGTCTGGTCGGTATTGCGCGGGCTTGGCCCCGGCATCTCCTGGATCGCGTGCACCGAGCGGCCGTGGCCGCGCGTGGCCTGGATCAGAATGCGGTCGCGCATCACGAAGCGCCCGCGCACCAGCGTGTGGACCGGCAGCCCCTTCACCTTGCGGCCGTGCCACGGCGTGATCTTGGCGCGCGATTGCAGCTGGGCGTCGTCGAGCGTCATCTCGCGTTCGAGATCGACCACCGCGATGTCGGCCTCGGCGCCAGGCGCGATGACACCCTTGCGCGGGTAGAGTCCCCAGATTTTGGCGGCCTTGGCGGCCGACAGCGCCACATAGTCCATGATTGTCATCCGGCCGGCATTCACGGCGGTCAGCATCAGGGGCATTTGCGATTCGACGCCGGGGAAGCCGCAATCGACGTCGAACATGTCGTTGCGGGTCTTCTCCTCTGGCGAATGCGGCGCGTGGTCGGTCGCGATGATGTCGACGGTGCCGTCGGCGAGCGCGGCCCAGAGCGGCTCCTGGTTGCGCTTCTCGCGCACCGGCGGGTTGACGCGGATCACGCCGGCATTCTTGGCGTAGTCGTCGGCGGAGAGCATCAGATAATGCGGGCAGGTCTCGCCGGTGATGTCGACGCCGCGCGCCTTGGCGTCCCGCAAGGGCCGTAGCTCGTCGGCCGACGAGATATGCAGGATGTGAATGCGGGCGCCGGTCCATTCGGCCAGGATCGCGGCGCGGCTGACCGCCTCGATGGCAACAACCGCCGGCCTGGACGCAAGATGTGCCAGAGGGTCGGTGCGGCCGGCCTGGCGCAGCCGGGTCTCGCGCCGTTCCATGATCGAATTGGTCTCGGCGTGCAGCGAGATGCGCTTGCCGGTCGGCGCCACGACCTCGAAGGCTTCCAGCATCGCGCCTGTCGACGGCGAGGGGATCTTGCCGAACGTGTTGCCCATATAGAGCTTGAAGCCGATCACGCCGGTCCTGATCAGCGCGGGGACGTGCGCGATCGAGTCCTCGCCGAGCACGGCATAGAGTCCGTAATCGACATGCGCCTTTTCGCTCGCCATCTTGTGCTTGGCGGCGAGAACTTCGGGCGTGCCGACGGTCGGAATCGTGTTCGGCATGTCGAAGATCGTCGTGACGCCGCCGAACGCCGCGGCCGCGGTGCCGCTGGCGAAATCTTCCTTCTGCGCATAGCCCGGATCGCGGAAGTGCACATGCACGTCGATCGCGCCGGGCAGGACATGCATGCCGGAGACATCGACGGTCTCTTTTGCGGTCGGCATTGCGTCGGGCGCGCCGACGCTGAGGATTTTTCCGTCCTTGATCGCGACAGCGGCCTCGATCACCGCGTCGGGCGAGACGACCTTGCCGCCGGTAAGGATGAGGTCGGCGATCATAGCGCGGCCCACCCGCCGTCGACCGGCAGGTCCGCGCCGGTGATCTGGCGCGAGACGTCGCTGGCAAAGAATAGGCATGCGTTCGCCACATCATTGTCTGTCGTCACGCGCCGCAGCGCGTATTCGGCGGCGTGGCGTTCGGCCGCTTCCTCCACGCTGATGTTCAACTTCTTGGCCATGTCGGCGCAGACTTTGTCGCGGAAGCGCGGCCCGTCGACCATGCCGGGTGCGACGTAGTTGACGTTGATGTTGTGCTGGCCAACCTCGAGCGCGAAGCTCTTGGTGATGCCGCGCAGGCCCCACTTCGAGGCCGAATAGGCCATGCGGCCGGCCCGGCCGCGCATGCCGAAGGTGCCGCCGACATTGACGATCTTGCCATAGCGCTGTCCGATCATCGCGGGCAGTACCGCATGCATGGTGTTGAAGCAGCCCCCCATGTTGAGCGTGACGATCTCGTCGAACTCTTCTGACGTGGTCTGCGCACCGGTCTTGCCGATTGGACCCGAGCCGCCCGCGACGTTGACCAGGATGTCGATCCGGCCACCGAACATGTCCTTGGTGACCTCAGCGGCGTCCTCGCAGGCGACCGCGCTGGTGACGTCACACTGAACCACGATCGCCTCGCCGCCGCCGCTGCGGATCTCCCGCGCCACCGGCTCGATCGCCGAGACGTCGCGGCCGATCAGCGCCAGCTTGCAGCCTTCACTGGCGAACGCCTTGCTTACCGCAGCGCCCATTCCTTTCGCGGGGCCGGTGATCACCGCCACGCGTCCTTTGAGTCCCAAGTTCATTTCGAATCTTCCCGGCGGAATTGTCTGGTCATTCCGGGACGCGGGCTCACCACCGCGCCCTGGGAGTGTGTTAGCCCTTCGCGTCGATCAGCTTGGTCGGCCGCTCGGATTTCGGCGGCAGGAATTCACGCGTGAAGATTTCCTTGATCTCCGGTGTGCGCGGCAGCTTGTTGGCGTCGACCAGAATGTCGATCGACTTCTTCAGCCGCGCGTCGTCGACATCGCCAAGACCGATCTTCGCAATTTCCGGATGGTTCATCTCTTCCTTGACGGTGGCGTCGAAGCGCTCGAGCTCGACATCCATCTTGATCAGCGGCTCGCGCTTCTGCACGGCGGCGACCGAGGCCTTCGGATCCTTGAGCGACTCCACGATCGCCTTGTTGAGGGCGCGAACGAAGCCTGCGACGGCCTTCGGGTTCTCCTTCACGAGCTTCTTCGAGAAGATGATGGCGTTGGAATAAAGGTCCATGCCGTAGTCGCCGTAATTGATCCAGCGCAGCTCCTTGTCGGGATCGATGCCGGACAGCTTGGCCGAGAAGCGGATGGTGTTGACGTAGCCGAACACGCCGTCGGCCTGTCCGCGCATCAGCATCTGCTCGCGCAAATTCGGCTGGAAGTTGGTGATGGTGATCTTGCTCTCGTCGATCTTGGCGAGCTTGGCGAAGGCCGGAAACAGTTTTAGCGCGCCGTCATTCGCCGCGCCGCCGAGCGTCTTGCCTTCGAGGTCCTTCGGCGTCTTGATTGGCGAGTCGGTCTTGACCGCGATGGTGAAGGGTGGGCGATTGTACATGACGTAGACCGCGATCGGCGCTTCTTCCGGCTTCTTGGCGGCGAATTCGATCAGCGCGTTGATGTCACCGAAGCCGATGTCGTAGGTGCCGCTTGCGACCTTCGGGATCGGTGTCGCCGAGCCGTCGCCCTGGTCGATGGTGATCTCGAGGCCTTCCTCTTTGAAGTAACCCTTGTCCTCGGCGATGAAGAACCAGCCCTGCGGGCCTTGATACTTCCAGTTCAACACGAGCTTGAGCTTTGTCTGCGCGATTGCTGGCGTTGCGAGCGGCGCCGCCAGCGCGATCGCGCCTGCGAACGCGAGCAAAGAGGAACGGCGGGTAAACGTCATGAAGGCACTCCTGTTGGCCGGTGGATTGCGGCCATTTGAGCAAGTCGCATGCCGGGCGCGAAGCCAAGCTTGTGACTTGTACGCTAGGGAATATCAGTGTTGCGATCTGCCGCTGATTTCTTGCTAGACTGATGCCGAAAAGTACACGCTTGCGGGATTTCGGCTATGTCCATGAGACACTTACGTTTTTTGCGCTACGTCGATGAGGTTGCGCGCGCCGGATCGATCCGCAAGGCGGCGGACGTGCTGCATGTGACCGCTTCGGCGGTGAATCGCCGCATCATGGACCTGGAAGACGAGCTCGGCGCGCCGCTGTTCGAGCGGCGTCCGCGCGGCGTGCGGCTGACCGCGGCCGGCGAATTGTTCGTGCGCTACATCCGCGAGCAGACCGCCGACGTCGAGCGTATGAAGTCGCAAATCGAGGACCTGAAGGGCCTACGCCGCGGTACGGTGCGCATCGCCTGCAGCCAGGCGCTGGCGCTGGATTTTCTGCCGCGCGAGATCGCCGCCTATCGCGCCAAGTTTCCGCTCGTGCAGTTCGACGTGAAGGTGTTCGACCATGAGCGCGCGATGGGCGCGCTCGCCGGCTACGACGTCGATCTCGTGCTGGTGTTCCGGCCGCCGTTCCTGGCGAACTTCCAGCCGCTGATGAGCTTGCGGCAGCGGCTCGTCGCCCTGATGCCGGCGGATCATCCGCTCGCGGCACGGCGCACGATCCGCCTGAGCCATTGCGTCGGTCATCCGGTGGCGTTGGCAGAGCGCAGCCTCGGCGGACGGCAGTTGCTGGTCGAAGTGCTGGCGCGCTCGAATTTACGTTTCGACATCGTGGCGGAATCGAATTCGTTCGAATTCCTGCGCGGCATGGTGCTGCAGGACCGGGTGATCTCGTTCCAGATCGAGATCGGTGCAGTGCCGAGTGAGGAGTTGGGCTTGGTGGTGCGGCAGATCGATGACCGCGACGTGCCGCGCGCCGATCTGGTGCTGGGGCAATTGCGCGGGCGGAATCTGCCGGTGCCGGCTGCGAAGTTCGCCGAGCAGTTGGCCAGGGTGCTGGAGGGGATGCGGAAATAGCTACACCGAAAAGATCCTCCCCCAGCCCTTCACGCGCTTGGTATCCACGCCCGCGGCCCGCAAGCTTCCCCACACTGTGGTGGAAATCGTGTCGTAGATTGGAATGCCGTATTTCGCCTCGAGTTCTTCAGCCAAAGGCGCGCCGCGCATGTTGGTGCACACGATCGCGATCGCGTCGGGGTTGGCCGCCGCAGCTTCTTTCGTCATCGCGCGGATCTGATCCTCGGTGACGGTCGAAAACGAGAAATTGTCCTGCATGCGCAGGTGCTGGTCGGCCACGATGATGTAGCCGTCTTTCTCGTAGTTCGCATTGATGCGCGCCTGCACGTCGTCGAGATAGGGCGTGACGAAGCCGATGCGTTTCGCGTCGGTCTTCTCCAGAATCTCGTTCAACGCCAGCATCGCGGTGCACGCCGGAATGCCGGTCGCCTGTGTGATCCGCTCGCACAATTGCCAATCGCGCTCGAAGCCGAGCCAGCCGGATGACGTGCCGTTCCAGGCGATCACGTTGACCTTGGCGTGTGCCAGCAATTCGGCGGCGCGCAGAATTTCCGAATCGTCGAACTGCGCCAGTGCGGGACCGGACAGCGCGATCTCCGTCACCTTGAAGCGCGAGAAGTGCGCTGTGACCTCGGGGAGCGCGGAAATCATCGCGGTCGTGACCGGCTCCAACACGGTATTGGAGGACGGAGTGAGCATTCCGAGAAACACGCGCGACGTCATGTCGGTCCCAATTCAGTGTCGGCCGCATTTCGCGGCAGTTGCCTAACCAAGCAGCATTGTCCGCTATTTCGCAACGACTACGGCCTGCCGCAGCGAAATCTCCTCACCAATTCGGCATCAGACCACATGCCGCGCTGGCACAGCGCTTGCGAGTCCCGTGGCGAAGCGTCGTTCGCCAGTCCTGCAAGATCGTTGCCTAAAAGCCGCATGACCCCGACCGCACCTCAGGCTGCCGGACAATCGCTCATCATCGACGCGGTCACGCACCGCTATGGTGCGGCATTCGCCGTGGATGACGTCACGCTCGACATCAAGGCCGGCGAATTGATTGCGCTGCTGGGGCCTTCGGGCTGCGGCAAGACCACGCTGCTGCGCATCATCGCGGGCTTCATCCAGCAGAGCGCGGGACACGTCGTCATTGGCGAGAACAGGGTCGACGAATTGCCGCCGAACCGGCGCGAGGTCGGCATCGTGTTCCAGAACTACGCGCTGTTTCCGCACATGTCGGTCGCCGACAACATCGCCTACGGCCTTGCGGCCCGCGGCATCGCGGCGGCCGAGCAGAGGTCGCGCGTCGGCGAAATGCTGGCGCTGATCAAACTCGACCATATCGCGGACCGCTACCCCAAGCAGCTTTCCGGCGGCCAGCAGCAGCGTGTCGCGCTCGCCCGCGCGTTGGCCGTGAAGCCTTCGATCCTGCTGCTCGACGAGCCGTTCGCGGCGCTCGACAAAAACCTGCGCCTCGACATGCAGATCGAGGTCAAGCGCATCCAGCGTCTTGCCGGCACCACCACCGTGCTGGTGACGCATGATCAGGAAGAGGCGCTGTCGATGGCCGACCGCGTCGCGGTGCTCAACCAGGGCAAGCTCGAGCAGTACTCGCCGCCGACCGAAGTCTACGATGCGCCACGGTCCCTGTTCGTGAACACCTTCGTCGGCATCGCCAACACGCTGCCCGGCAAGCTGATCGCCGTAAACGGCGAGGCGACCGTCGCGCTCGACATCGGTACCGAGATCAAGACGCGCGCGCCGACGGTGCCGATCGCCACGGGCGATCGCGTCACGGTGTGCATGCGTCCCGAACACCTGCGCCTTGCCGATAGCGGCGAAGGGCTTGCCGGCATTATCGAGATGGGCCTGCCGCTCGGACCTTCCATCGTCCACGAAGTCCGCACCGCAGACGGCCGCGCCATCAAGGTCACCGAGCCGCGCGCAGCCGGTGCGCAACCACGTGCGCCCGGCAGCGCGGTGCGCGTGCAGACGGTCGGATCGGACGTCATCAGCATATTTCCCGCAGCCGCTTGAACGCGAAGGAGAAGGCCATGGACCTCACCCGCCGAAACATGATGACGAGCGCGCTTGCGCTCGGCGCGATGCAGCTCTTCCCAAAAATGTCCAAGGCGGACGCGAAGCGCCTGGTGTTTTCGACCTTCCAGGGAAGCTGGGAGGAAGCGCACCGCGACGTGCTTGTGCCGGCGTTCCGCAAGGCGACGAACAATGCCGAAATCGCGCTCGATCCGCTGCTCTCGGTCGATCAGATCGCCAAGGTCACGGCCGCGCGCGCGAACCCGCCGATCGACGTGATGCTGCACGATCCGGGCCCGACGCTGGTCGCCATCGCGGCGGATCTGGTCGAGCCCTACCCGGTGGCGCAGAGCAAGCACTTCGCCGACCTGCTGCCCGAGGCCCAGGACCCGATGGGCCCGGCGATTTTCTTCCAGACCGTCGGTCTCACCTACAACCCCGACAAGGTCAAGACGCCGCCAACCTCGTGGGCCGACCTGTGGAAGCCCGAATACAAGGGCCGCGTCGGCATCACCAATTTGAACTCGACCGCCGGCACCGGCTTCCTGGTCGAGATCGCGCGCATGCATGGCGGTTCGGAGGCGAATATCGAGCCGGGCTTCAAGGCGATCGAAGGGCTCAAGCCAAGCCTTTCGGCGGTTGCGGCCAATCCCGGCCAGCTCGCGACGCTCTATCAGCAAGGCCAGATCGACATCTCGCTCGGCAACTTTAACGCCATCCAGATCATGAAGGCGCGCGGCGTCGCGGTCGAGTTCGTGGCGCCGAAGGAGGGCGCGATCGGCTTCAAGACGACCGCGAACATCGTCAAGAACACGCAGGCCAAGGATCTGGCATTTGCGCTGATCGAAGCGGCGATGTCGCCTGAGGTGCAGACGACATTGATGAACCCTCCTTATCTCATCGTGCCGACGAATACGAAGGTGAAGATCTCCGGCGAAGTCGCCACCGTGCTGGCGAAGGATCATGCCGAGATGAAGAAGAAATTTGTGTTCCAGGACTGGAAGAAGATCAACGAGCAGCGCAGTGCTTGGATCGAAAGATTTAATCGGGAAATTAAGGTCTAGCCACTTCGTCGTGGCTGGGCACAGCCCCGTCGAAGACGGGCGTAAACGCCCTAGTGCCCGGGCCATGATGGAGCAGGCGGATAGCCAGGCTTTCTCTACCGCCACGCGCAAGCGGGGCGGCGGGTGAGGGGATTTCCGAACGACCCGGCAGTCGTGAAGTTCCCCTCACCCTCTTCTTGACATAAGCAATCGCTTACACGAGCAATCGGCGACGGCATGGCTTCATCGACCCAAACCCTGCGCGCCGTCACGGCCTACGAGCTCAAGCTCGCCTGGCCGCTCGGGGCGTTCTTCCTGGTGTTCTTCCTCGCGCCGCTGATCCTGCTGTTCTTCATCAGCCTCCACACCGATACGTCGATGACGCATTTCGGGTTGACGCAATATGCCAAGTTCCTGCTCGATCCGTTCAGCCTTAAAGTGCTCGGATCAACATTGTGGCTTGGCGTCGAGGTGACGGCGCTGTGCCTGCTGCTCGGCTTTCCGCTGGCCTGGCTTTATGTGCGTGTCCCCTCATGGCTGCAGGGAACGCTGATTCTGATCGTGCTGCTGCCGCTGCTCACCAGCGTCGTGGTGCGCACGTTCGCCTGGATCGTCATCCTGGGCCGCCAGGGTATCGTCAACACGATGCTGCTCAACCTCGGCATCATCAATGCGCCGTTGCGGCTGCTCTATACCGAAGGCGGCGTCGTGGTCGCGCTCGCGCAGGTGCAGATGCCGCTGATGGTGCTGCCTCTGATCACGGCACTGTCGCGCATCGACCCCAACCTTGCCGATGCCTCCTCGGCGCTGGGCGCGGGATATTGGCGGACACTCCGGAAAGTCACGCTGCCGCTGACCTTGCCCGGCATCATCGCGGGCTGCCTGCTGACCTATGCGGCCGCACTGTCAGCCTTCATCACTCAGACACTGATCGGAGGCGGACAGATGCTGTTCATGCCGATGTATCTCTATCAGCAGGCGTCCACGCTGCAGAACTGGCCGTTCGCGGCCGCCATCTCGTTCATCTTCCTTGTCGCCGTGCTCGCGGTCATCACCATCTTCAACACCCTTGGCAAGATCAGCCAAGGGTATGCAAACGCATGAAGCTCGGCCGTCGCAACGATCTCGATACGGTCACATTCCATGGCGTGATGAGCCTGCTTGCGCTCGCCGCCATTGTGATCCTGATCGCGCCGACGCTGATCGTCATCATCGTGTCGTTCACCAGCGGCTTTTCGCTCAAATTTCCGCCGCCCGGCTATTCGCCACGCTGGTACGCGGCGCTGATCGATGCCTGGCAGCTTCATTTCGCCGCCATGAACTCGCTCAAGATCGCGCTCTGGACCACCGCGATCTCGATCGTGCTCGGCGTGCTGGCCGCGCTCGGTATCGCGCGCTCGAAAACCGTGACCGCAAGAGTGCTCGACTCGCTGTTCATGTCGCCGTTGGTGCTACCGGCGCTCGCCTTCGGGCTCTCGGCGCTGATGCTGTTCTCGGCGGTCGGCCTGCCGGTGTCGCCGCTGACGCTGATCATCGGTCACACCATCGTGTGCGTACCCTATGTGATCCGCACGACCGTCGCGGCACTGGCGCAGCTCGATCCTGTGCTGCTGGAAAGCTCGGCAAGCCTCGGCGCGAGCCGGCTCTATTCGTTTCGCCGCATCACGCTGCCGCTCATTCGCCCCGGCATCCTGGCGGGTGGCTTCATCGCGTTCATGTCGTCGTTCGACAACGTGCCGGTGTCGCTGTTCCTGCGCGATGCGCGCACCGATATGCTGCCGATCCGCATGTGGGTGGACCTCGAGAGCAAGCTCGACGTCACCATCGCGGCCGCATCGGGCGTGCTCATTGTCTTCACGGTCGCCTTGATGATCCTGATGGAGCGGGTCGCCGGCTTGTCGAGAAGGCTGCGCTAGTGGCCCGTTTCCGAAGTTCGTGATACAACGCGCATCACGACGCCTTTGCCGACGGCTCTCCGGCGATTGATCGACTTGGAGCGGTTTCGTTGCGATCACCTTGCCGCTCGCGGACATCTGAAACCACGATCGTGGCAATTTCCGCCACTCCGGTGTGCCTGTCGGGGCCTTGCATATCCGGAGCGGCCGCCGGTACCAAAGTAATCAGGGGCCAAGCTGTTCTTGGAGGGCGGCCTTCGTCTTTGGGTGTCACGACGACCAGGATTGCGTTCCAGACTTGACGAAGCCGCTGAACATGGAGGCTGCGCGTCATGCTGTTGACGATAGCTTTCACGGATTCCTGATCTTTCGCGGCCTTGGCGCTTGCGTCGAACAAGATGTCGCCAACGATCTCGCAGAGCGAGCTCTGTTGTACCGCCTGCTCCAGATCGAAAACCGTCCTGATATTAATTTCACGCAGCTTGCGCGCTTTTGCCGGCCCAACCGCCGTGATGAGCTGCGCCTGCGCCACCCAATCGGCGACTTGCAAAAGGCTGTAGGGGCTTTCGACAAAAAGCAAGATTGGATTGGCGGTCGCGAGATTCTGAACATCCTCGATCTCCATCTCGCTAAGCCGAAACTTGATGAATGTATCCATTCCATCGATCATATCGAGCGGAAGGCTTCGACTGAGGTCCTTGGACGCCGGATCGCTCCGCTTGAGCTGAAGCATCGGAAACTTGTCTATCAGATAGTTCAACCCGAGCGTTGGATAGAAGCCCATGAGGAAGGCCGCTCCGATAAAGATCGTGCCGGTTATGCTCTCGGCGGTATTTGCTCCGTTCGCGAAGACGACGTGCCGCACCATCACCACGGTCAGGCACGCCATCAAAATCTGTGCGCTGATGCGCAGGAACGACAACGGCGACAAATCGTAGTTGGCGATCCGGCGCAGCAGATAAATGATCGACCACAGATACGCTCCGAGAAACGCAACCGTGATTACGATGGCGGTTGTGATTTGATACTCCTGCGCCTCGACGGCCCCGTTCTGCCAATCCCTGAGGCCCAGCATCAGGAAATTTCGCTCCGCGGCCCAATTCTCCGTCTGGCTCGCGAGAAACTTGGCTGCGAAAGTAGCTTGGTAGAACCCGAGGCTGCAGAGAAGGATATAAATGAGGCACGGCATCAGATAGATCGCGATATCGTATAACCATGGCGGCCGTGTCTCTTCGCCTGGCCTCGCGAGATCATATTTGTAGCGTGCCATCTCGAATGAGGAGATCAGGCGCAGGCTTGAGTCCCCGGAGCCCGTGCCTCTCGAACCTTTGCCGGCCGTGCCTGTGCCTTCCGCACTTCCCGTGACCGCGTGTTCATAGGTTTTCTCGAGATCGTCGAGCAAACCTTGCCGGTATTTTTTTACATTATGCCGTCCGATCAGGACTGCGACCGGAAACAACAAGGAAAATAATACGACCGAGGCCACGTTGAGAAATGTAATCATTGCGGTTGCCCCCAGGCTTTGCGCCGCGACATATCGGCGCCCGCGCACAACATCGAGAGGCGCCTGATACGAGCAATCCTAGCGCGCTATCTGAAGGTTGCAATACAATATTGCGGCAATCAGTGAGATGTTCGGCGCGCGGAGCTCGCGGGGGACATCAGTACCGCAATGACGCGGCTCAACTGCCCCGGAACAGCGAAAATCCCCATGGCGTGAACTTGAACGGCAGATGGTAGTGCTGCGCCGCGTCCGCGATGGTGAAGCGGAACGGCACCAGGTCGAGGAATGGCGGCGTCGACGTCGGCGCACCGGTGGCGCGCAGATAGTCGCCGACGTGAAACACGACCTCGTAGGTCCCGGTCGTAACGCCGTCGCCCTGCGTCACCGGGTGGTCGAGCGCCCCGTTGGCGGCGAGCTTGCCGCTTGCGATCACGCGCCGCACGCCAGCGAGCGAATATATCTCCACCTGCATGTGGTGCGCGGGCCTTCCGCGCGATACATCGACTGCATGAACCGAAATCCCGCCCGCCATCGTACTCTCCCCGCGTCCGCCTGATGCTATCCCTGGCGCCATCCGACTCAAAATCCGTGCCGCTGCTCCCCGCATTGGCCGCGATGACGGCGCTGCAGATGCTCACGTCCTGCGCCCTGATGGCGCCGGCCGTCATGGCGCCGCGCATCGGGATCGATGCCGCAACGCTCGGGCTCTATACGACTGCGGGTTGCGTTGTCGGCATGCTGACGACCTTCATCGGCGGCGTGTATGCGGGGCGCTACGGCAGTTTTCGCGTCGCCACGGTCTGCGCGGCGTTCGTCCTGTGCGCCATAGCGGTTTCGGCGTCCGTGGGTGCAAGCCCGCTGCTGATCGCCGCAGGTATCATCCTTGGGTTCGCCTATGGCCCGGAGACGCCGGCAAGCTCGGCATTGCTCTGGCGAATCACGCCGCCGGCGACGCGGCCGCTTGTCTTTTCCGTTCGTCAGACCGGCAACCAAAGCGGCATGATGATCGGCTCGCTGGCGTTGCCGTGGTTCGCGGCTCTCAGCCCCACCTATGGCTACGCCGCCGTCATGATTGCGGCCGTCGTCGCGATCGTCGCGTTCGAGTTGATGCGGCCGCGCTATGATCCGCTGATGCGCGGCGCGGCGTCGGCGATCCATCTTGGCGATGCGCTAAAGGTGCTGCTTGGCAGCCGCGATCTGATGCGTCTTGCGGCGGTGTCGCTGCCGTTCTCGGCCTTGCAGATCTCGCTCAATGCCTTCCTGGTCATCTACGGCGTCGGCACGCTCAAGCTCGATCTCGTCGCCGCAGGCGTCGTGCTGGCGACCGCGCAATGCGGCGGCCTGATCGGCCGCCTGACATTCGGCCTGATCGCGACCCGCTATTTCTCGCCCGCCACGACGGTGGCCGCGCTTGGCTTCGGCATGAGCGCGTGTGCGTTCCTCATCGCGATAGCAAATCCGTCTTGGGCATGGCCCATCCTGCTGGTCATCGCCTTCGGCTTCGGCGTGACGGCGAGCGGCTGGAACGGCGTGTTCCTGGCCGAAGTCGCGCGGCTTGCGCCCGAAGGCCGTGTCGCGGAGGCAACCGGCGCCGTGCTGGTGCCGGGTTTTCTCGGGCTGGTGCTGGGCCCACTGCTGGTAGCCGGCACCGCCAGCATGATTGGCCTTGGCGCCGCCTATGCGATACTCGGCGCCGTCACCTTGGCGGCAACGTTTGTGCTGATCGCGGGCCGGCGAAAATAGCGTGAGACCGATGCACCTCAATGTCGTCAATCCCAACACCACCGCGGCGATGACCCGGACCATCGCGGCCGCCGCCGCGAAGGCCGCGCGACCGGATACGGTGATCCGCGCGGTCTCCTCGGCGTTCGGTCCGGCGTCGATCGAGGGGGCCTATGATGATGCCTTCGCGGTGCCCGGACTGCTCGAGCAGATCAAGGCAGGCGAGGCCGAAGGCGCCGACGCGCACGTCATCGCGTGCTTCGACGACACCGGGCTCGATGCGGCGCGCGCGCTCGCCGACGCGCCCGTGGTCGGGATCGGCGAAGCCGGATTTCATCTTGCTAGCATGCTGGCGCATCGATTCGCGGTCGTGACCACGCTGTCGCGCTCGGTACCGGTGCTCGCGAACAATCTGCTGCGTTACGGGCTCGACCGGCGCTGCGCGCGCGTGCGCGCCACCGATGTGGCGGTGCTCGAGCTCGACAATCCGGCCTCGAACGCACGTGCGAAAATCGGTGCCGAGATCGCGCGCGCGCTCGCGGAGGATCATGCCGAGGCGATCGTGCTCGGCTGCGCCGGCATGGCGGATCTGGCGGCCTCGCTGTCGGCGGAATTCGGCGTGCCGGTGATCGACGGCGTCGCGGCGGCGGTCGTGCTCGCCGAAGGTCTTGCGGCAATTGGCCTCAGGACCTCCAAGCGTGGCGGCTTCGCCAAGCCGCTGGCGAAAACCTATTCCGGCCTGTTCGGACAATTTTCGCCCAAAGGCTGACCGTCCGGTAATATTTTTCCCTCCACAGCCGGTCCGCAGCATGTTTCTTCTTGCCCGTTTTATGGGCAAGGTGTGCCCAGCGCCCCCGCCGCCATGTCGCGGGGGCGCCAAACGCCGCGCTGTTTCGGACCCGGCGCGGCTGGCACGGGACTTGAACGAGAACCGGTCTGAACTGGGAGCCTTTCATGAGGGGATCGGATTTGTTGCGTTTCGCCGCGCCGCTGGCCGCGGGCTTGCTGGTGGCGATGTCGGCGGCATCGGCCGAAACGGTCGTGCGCATCGGCATGACGGTGGCGGACATCCCGAAGACCGTCGGGCAGCCGGATCAGGGTTTTGAGGGCAATCGCTTTACCGGCAACACGATGTACGAGGGCCTGACGAGTTGGGACCTTTCGTCGGCCGACAAGCCGAGCGTGGTCATTCCGGGCCTTGCCACCGAATGGGCGGTCGCGCCCGACGACAACAAGAAATGGATCTTCAAGCTGCGGAGTGGCGTCAAATTTCACGACGGCTCGGACTTTGATGCCGACGCGGTCGTCTGGAATGTCGAGAAGGTCCTGAAACAGGAGGCGACGCATTTCGACGCCAGTCAGGTCGGCGTGACGGCAACGCGCATGCCGAACTTGCGTGGCGCGAAAGCGATCGACAAGACGACGGTCGAACTGACAACCGCGGCGCCGGACGCGCTACTGCCGATCAATCTGACCAACCTCTACATGGCCTCGCCCGCGCAGTGGAAGAAGCTTTACGACGCCGTGCCGGCGGGCATGAGCGATCCGAAGGAGCGCGCCAAGCAGGCGTGGGACGCGTTCTCGCGCAACGCATCGGGCACCGGCCCGTGGAAACTGGACAAGTTCGTTCCACGCGAGCGGCTCGAACTGGTGCGGTTCGATGGCTATTGGGACAAGGCGCGCGTGCCGAAGGTCGATCGCCTCGCGCTGCTGCCGATGCCGGAGCCGAATGCCCGTACGGCCGCGCTGCTTGCCGGCCAGGTCGACTGGATCGAGGCGCCATCGCCGGACGCGCTGCCGCAGATCAAGCAGCGCGGCTTTGCGCTCTACAAGAACGAGCAGCCGCATGTGTGGCCATGGCAATTCAGCCGCACCGAGGGCTCGCCCTGGAACGACATCCGGGTACGCAAGGCCGCGAACCTGTGCGTTGACCGCAACGCCATGATGGACAATCTGCTCGGCGGCCTGATGGTGCCGGCAACCGGCACCTTCGAACCCGGCCATCCCTGGCGCGGCAATCCGAAATTCCAGATCAAGTATGACCCGGACGCGGCCCGCAAGCTGATGACCGAGGCGGGCTTCTCGGCGACCAAGAAGCTGAAGGTGAAGACCCAGACCTCGGCGTCCGGATCGGGCCAGATGCAGCCGATCTCGATGAACGAGTTCGTGCAGCAAAGCCTTGCCGAGTGCTTCTTCGACGTCGAACTCGATGTCATCGAGTGGAACACGCTGTTCACCAACTGGCGCAAAGGCGCCAAGGATGAATCCGCACGCGGCTCGCACGCGACGAACGTCACTTACGCGGCGATGGATCCGTTCTTTGCCTTGATCCGCTTTCTCGACTCCAAGATGGCGCCGCCGGTCTCCAACAACTGGGGCTTCATCAACGATTCCGAATACGACAAGCTCGCCGCGGATGTCCGCGTCGCCTTCGAGCCAGCCGCGCGCGACAAGGCGCTGGCCGCGTTGCACGAACGTTCGGTCGACGAGGCGGCATTTCTGTGGGTCGCGCACGATGTCGGACCGCGCGCCATGAGCCCGAAGATCAAGAACTTCGTGCAGCCGAAAAGCTGGTTCGTGGATTTCTCCACGATGACGATGAATTGAGAAGACGGCGTGATGAATATCAGCCCTCATCCAGAGACGCGTCGCTTCCGCGGCGCTCCTCACCATGAGGACGGAGTCTAATGCTCGTCTACATCGCCAAACGCCTGGTCTTCGTCATCCCCGTGGTGTTTGCGGTGGCGCTGGTGTGTTTCCTGCTCGTCCACATCGCGCCGGGTGATCCGCTGGTCTCGGTGCTGCCGCCCGACGCGAGCCAGGCCCTCGCCGAGCAGATGCGTAAGGCCTACGGCTTCGACCGGCCGCTGCCGGTTCAATTCGGTCTCTGGACCTGGAAGGCGCTGCATGGCGATCTCGGCACCTCGATCGCGACCGGCCGCTCGGTCGCCGAGGAAGTCATCCGCGCGGTCGGCAATACCGTGATGCTCGCGGTGTTGGCGGCGCTGATCGGCTTCGTGCTCGGGGTCATGTTCGGCTTCCTGGCTGGATATTTCCGCGACACTTGGGTCGACAAGCTCGTGACCACCATCGCGATCACCGGCGTCTCGATGCCGCATTACTGGCTCGGCATGGTGCTGGTGATCGTGTTCTCGGTACAGCTCGGCTGGTTGCCCGCGGTCGGTGCGGGACCGGGCGGCTGGGCGTGGGACTGGGAGCACTTCCGCTTCATGATCCTTCCCGCCGTCACGATGTCGGTGATCCCGATGGGCATCGTGACGCGCACCGTGCGGGCGCTGGTCGGCGATCTGTTGAGCCAGGAATTCGTCACCGCGCTGCGCGCCAAGGGCCTGACCGAGAAGCGCGTGTTCGCGCATGTGGCCAAGAACGCGGCCCCGACCGCGATTGCCGTGATGGGCCTGCAGCTTGGCTATCTGCTCGGCGGCTCGATCCTGATCGAGACCGTGTTCTCCTGGCCGGGCACCGGCTTTCTGTTGAACTCGGCGATCTTCCAGCGCGACCTGCCGCTGCTGCAGGGAACGATCCTGGTGTTGGCGCTGTTCTTCGTGGTGCTCAATCTCGTGGTCGACGTCATCCAGGCGTCGATCGACCCGCGCATCAAGCGAGCCTGAGATGAGCGCCGTCGCAGACGATCTGGTTCGCATCGCCGTCGTCGACAAGGCACGCGGCTATTGGGCGACCGTGTTCCGCCGCCTGTCGCGCGATCCGGTCAGCGTCACCTGCGCCAGCATCATTCTGCTGATTGCGCTGGCGGCGATCTTTGCCGACTATCTGCACCTCGCCAATCCGTATACCGGCAGCATGATCCGCCGCCTGCGCTGGATCGGCACGCCCGGCTATCCGCTCGGCACCGATGAGCTTGGCCGCGACATGATCGCGCGGCTGATCTATGGCGGGCGGCTCTCGCTGTTCCTTGGACTGTCGCCGGTGGTCATTGCGTTCACGATCGGTACGACATTGGGCGTCATGGCGGGCTATCTCGGCGGCTTCGTCAATCAGGCCATCATGCGCACGGTCGACGTGTTCTACGCGTTTCCCTCGGTGCTGCTGGCGATTGCGATCTCGGGCGCGCTTGGCGCCGGCATCACCAACTCGATCGTGTCGCTGACCATCGTGTTCATCCCGCCGATCGTGCGTGTATCCGAGAGCGTCACTACCAGCGTGCGCAGTCTCGACTTCGTCGACGCGGCGCGCGCCTCGGGCGCGGGCTCGCTCACCATCATGCGCGTGCATGTGCTCGGCAACGTGCTCGGGCCGATCTTCGTCTATTCGACCAGCCTGATCAGCGTGTGCATGATCCTCGCCTCGGGTCTTTCGTTCCTCGGTCTCGGCACCAAGCCGCCGGAACCCGAATGGGGCCTGATGCTCAACACGCTGCGTACTGCGATCTATGTCAATCCCTGGGTCGCTGCGTTGCCCGGCGTGATGATCTTCACGGTGTCGATCTGCTTCAACCTTTTGAGCGACGGAATGCGGAGCGCGATGGATGTCCGAAGCTGACGTGCTGACGCAGGCGGAGGATGTCGGCGGTCCGCAGCAGCCGCTCCTCGAAGTGCGCCACATGAGCAAGCACTTTCCGGTGCGTGGCGGCTTCATCGGCAAGGCCGGCGTGGTGCGCGCGGTCGACGATGTGAGTTTTTCGGTCGCCAAAGGCGAAGTGCTCGGCATCGTCGGCGAATCCGGCTGCGGCAAGTCGACGACGGCGCGGCTGGTCATCGGATTGATCGAGCCGGATGCCGGGTCGATCGTGCTCGACGGCGAGAAGCTCGGCGGCGACCTGACACTGCGCGAGCTGCGTCGCCGCGTGCAGATGGTGTTTCAGGACAGCTATGCCTCGCTCAATCCGCGCCTCACCATCGAGCAATCGATCGCGTTCGGCCCGATGGTGCATGGCCTCTCCGAGAAGGAAGCGCGCGAGCGGGCGCATGATCTGTTGCGCAAAGTGGGTCTCGACCCCGCGAATTTCGCCGACCGCTATCCGCATGAGCTGTCCGGCGGGCAGCGCCAGCGTATCAACATCGCGCGTGCGCTCGCGCTCAGTCCCCGTCTCGTGCTGCTCGATGAGGCCGTATCGGCGCTCGACAAGTCGGTCGAGGCGCAAGTGCTCAATCTGCTGATCGACCTGAAGGAAGAGCTCGGCCTCACTTATGTGTTCATTTCGCATGACCTGAATGTCGTGCGCTTCATCTCGGATCGCGTCATCGTGATGTATCTCGGTGAGGTCGTGGAGTCCGGCCCGGTCGAGGCGCTGTGGTCCGACGCCAGGCATCCATATACGCGCGCGCTGCTGTCCGCGATGCCCTCGCTCGATCCGGACAATCGCACCAAAGAGGCGCCGATCGCTGGCGATCCGCCCAATCCGATCAACCCGCCGTCGGGCTGCCGTTTCCACACGCGCTGCCAGTTCGCCGAAGCCGTGTGCAGTGCGACGAGCCCGAAGCTGTTCGCGACCGGCAATGACCGCCACACGGCATCATGCCATATGGTCGACCCCGCCTCGGGCCATTCTAAGGCGGGGCATTCCACTGCCGGGGAGTTGACGCATGCCTGATGACATTTCGCCCGAGCGCGTGAGCGCGCTCGCTGCCGGTTCGCGCGTCGCGCTATCGCCCGATGGCGCTTCGCGGATCGCGCGCGCGGTCGCGCCGATGCTGACGCGCTTCGCCGCCGGCGCCATCGCGATGCCGCTGGAAACCGAGCCGTCGACTTTCGTCGCCGTGCAGCACAAGGATGCCGGCCGGTGAGCGACGTCACGCAGATGACCTTGAAAGACCTCGCCGCCGCGATCAAGCGCCGCAAGGTCTCCTCGCTCGAAGTCACCAAGGCGATGATCGCGCGCATCGAGAAATCTCAACCGACGCTCAACGCCTTCGCGCGCGTCGAGGCCGAGACCGCGCTCAAATCCGCGAAAGCCGCCGATCGTGCGCTCGGCGCCGGCAAGGCGAAAGGGCCGCTGCACGGCGTGCCGCTCGCCCACAAAGACATGTACTACTCGAAAGGAAAGCTTGCCGAATGCGGCTCGAAGATCCGCAAGGGCTGGATCGCCGAAACGACCGCGACCGCCGTGGAGCGGCTCGAAGCCGCGGGCTCGTTCCGGCTCGGTGCCGTCAATATGGTGGAGTTCGCCTACGGGCCGACCGGTCATAACGTTCACACCGGCAATGTCTGCAATCCGTGGGACCCGACCCGCATCACCGGTGGCTCGTCGTCCGGCTCCGGCTCGGCGGTTGCCGCGCGGCTCATTCCGGCAGCGCTCGGCTCCGACACTGGCGGCTCGATCCGCATGCCGGCCCATTTCTGCGGCGTGACCGGCTTCAAGCCGACCAACGGCCGGGTCAGCCGCGCCAATTGCATGCCGCTCTCGTTCACGCTCGATACCGTCGGGCCGCTGGCGCAAACCGCCGAGGACTGCGCGCTGATTTTGAGCATCATCGCCGGCCCCGATCCGCTTGATCCGACCACCGCGAGCGCGCCGAAATGGGACGCGAAGGCAGCCAAGCGCGCGCCAAAGGGCATGACCATCGGCATTCCGAAAAGCTTTTATGTCGATGATCTCGAACCCGACGTCGCCAAAGCGCTCGACGACGCGATCGCCACGCTCAAGAAACTCGGTGTGAAGGTCATCGAGGTCGATCTGCCGGACCAGACCCTGGTATCGGCTGCCGCATTGCTGGTGCTCGGTACCGAGGCGCTCGCCTATCACGCGCCCTGGCTGCGCACGCGCCCCGAGGATTATGGCGCGCAGGTGCGCAACCGGCTGGAGAACGGGCTCGCCTACAGCGGTCTCGATTACCTCGAGGCGCTGCGCTGGCGCGGCCACGCGCTGATGCAGCATCTTGAAGCGATCGGAAAATGCGATGCCGTGCTGGCGCCGGTGTCGCGCGCGGTCGCGCCGACCATCGTCGACACCGACATCGGCGGCGCCACCAATGCCGAACAGATCATCCAGGGCATCACGCGTTTCATGCGGCCGATCAATTATCTCGGGCTGCCGGCGCTGGTCGTGCCGTCGGGCTTCGGCCAGCACGACATGCCGATCGGTCTGCAGATCATCGGGCGCCCGTTCGGCGACGAGACGATTGCGGCGCTCGGCGTTGCGTTCCAGGGCGCGACCGACTTTCACGCCAAGGTGCCGGTGCCGACATGAGCCCGATCGTCGAAATGCGCGACGTGCATGTGCGCTTCAAGGGCGAGCGCACCGTGCATGCGCTCAACGGCGTCGACATCACGTTGCGGCAGGGCGAAGTGCTCGGCCTGCTCGGCGAGTCCGGGTCGGGCAAAAGCGTCACGCTGCGCGCGCTGATGCGCATGCTGCCGCCGAAGCGCAGCGAAATCTCCGGCACCATCCGCGTCGAGGGCCGGGACGTCGTCACGATGAACGACGCCGAGCTGGAAAACCTGCGCGGCGGCGTTGTGTCGATGATCTTCCAGGAGCCGATGCTGGCGCTCGATCCGGTCTACACCATCGGCGACCAGATCGCCGAGGCGGTCGTCCGGCACAAGGGCGTGAGCTGGGCGGGTGGGCGCAAGCGCGCGCTGGAGATGCTCGAAGGCGTACGCATCCCGTCGGCCAAGCGACGACTGGAGAATTTTCCGCACGAGATGTCCGGCGGCATGCGCCAGCGCGCGATGATCGCGCTGGCCCTCTCATGCGGCCCCAAGGTGCTGCTCGCCGACGAGCCGACGACGGCGTTGGACGCAACCGTGCAGATCCAAATTCTCCTGCTGTTGCGCGAATTGCAGCGCGAGATGGGCATGGCGGTGATCTTCGTCACGCACGACATCGGGGTCGCGGTGGAAATCTCCGACCGCATCGCCGTGATGTATGGCGGACGCATCGTTGAGACCGGCACGCTGCGCGACGTGGTCAAATCGCCGACGCACCCCTATACCCGCGGGCTTCTCTCCTCGACGGTGATCGGCGGCGTGCGCGGCAGGAAGCTGGACACGATCCCCGGCGCGCCGCCGCGCCTCGATCAGCTGCCGCAGGGCTGCGCCTTCGCGCCGCGCTGCAAATTGGTGCAGCCGATCTGTCGCGAAGGCGAGATCGCCGATGTGCCGCTTGCGCCCGGACGCAGCGTGCGCTGCATCATGGCCGCACCGGCGGTCAACGTTGCGGTGCCCGCCTGAGATCGAGCGTCGTTGGATATTCGGCCGGGCGCTCTTCCGCCGGCACCTCGACGAAACCCGGCGTGTGGCCGAAGTCCTGAAAGCGCGCGAGCCGGCGTGCTTCCGCCTCGCTGCTGTTGATCGGGAAGGTATCATAAGCCATGCCGCCCGGATGCTGCGTATGATAGACGCAGCCGCCGAGCGAACGACGGCTCCAGGTGTCGATGATGTCGAAGGTCAGTGTCGTGTGCGCGGGCAGGTTCGGATGCAGCGACACGGGGAGCATCCAGGCTTTGTAGCGCACACCGGCGACATATTCGCCCGAGCGTCCGGTCGAGACAAGCGGGACGCGGCGGCCGTTGCACGCGATGATGTGCCGCGCCGGATTGAGCCCCTTGGCTCTGACTTCCAGCCGCTCCATGGATGAATCGGCCGGCCGCGAGGTCGCGCCGCTGACCGTCTCCTCGCCAAGCACGTGCCACGGCTCCAGTGCATGACGCAGCTCCAGCCGCACGCCACCATGCTCGACGGCGCCGTGGAACGGGAAGCGAAATTCGCGCTGCGCCTCGAACCAGGCGGGATCGAACTTGTAGCCGGCGCGCTCGAGATCCGAGAGCACGCCGAGGAAATCCTCCCAGACGAAATGCGACAGCATGAAGCGGTCGTGCAGCGCGGTGCCCCAGCGCACGCAGGCGCCGTCCTGCGGCTCGCGCCAGAACCGCGCGATCAGCGCGCGCACGAGAAGCTGCTGCGCCAGGTTCATGCGCGCGTCGGGCGCCATCTCGAAGGCACGGAATTCGACCAGCCCGAGCCGCCCGGTCGGACTATCGGGCGAGAACAGCTTGTCGACGCAGATCTCGGCGCGATGCGTATTGCCGGTGACGTCGACCAGGAGATTGCGGAACAACCGGTCCACCAGCCACGGACGCGGCTCCTCGTTTGCCTTCGGCACCTGCCCGAGCGCGATCTCCAGCTCGTAGAGCGCTTCGTGGCGCGCCTCGTCGACGCGCGGCGACTGGCTGGTCGGGCCGATGAACAGGCCGGAAAAGAGATAGGAGAGCGCAGGGTGCCGCTGCCAGTACAGCACCACGCTCTTGAGCAGATCCGGCCGGCGCAGGAACGGGCTCATCGCCGGCGTGGCTCCGCCAACGACGATGTGGCTGCCGCCGCCGGTGCCGGTGTGGCGGCCGTCGCGGATGAATTTCTCGGTGCCAAGCCGCGTCAGTCGCGCGTCCTCATAGAGCTGCTGCGAGATGTCGACCGCTTCGCGCCAGCTGCGCGCCGGATGCAGGTTCACCTCGATCACGCCGGGGTCGGGCGTCACCTTGATGAAATCGACTCGCGGATCGATCGGCGGCGGGTAGCCCTCGATATGCACTGGCATCGACAGCGTCTCGGCGGCGCTTTCGACGGCGGCAAGCACCGCGACGTAGTCCTCAACGGCGCCGACATAGGGCATGAACACATTCAACCGTCCGTCGCGCGGCTCGACCGCGAGCGCAGTGCGCACGATCTCGTCCGTGGCGGATGCGGCTCCCGGTGCGCCATCAGGATCGGGCAGGGCAGGGGCCTCGGCCATCGGATCGGCCGGACTAACATAGGGATATTCGTCCGGCTCGACGCGCGGCAGCGATCCCAATGGCAGCCGCGATCCGGCCGGCATGCCGCCCGGCAGCAGGTACAAATGTTCGCGCCGGACATCCCATGTTTCGCTGACCCAGGCGTTGTCAACGCGGTGCAGCGGCAGAACATAGCCGGCCGCGACGCCGAGCCCGCGCTCGAACACCCGCATCATCCTGGCGCGCGCGGCCGCATCGAACAGCTTCGGGTCGCCGACATCGACATTCACCGGCAGCTTGCCCTCTTCAAGCATCCAGTGGACCGGATCCTCGTAGGCTGCCTGCACGTGCGAAGCCGTGATGCCGAGGGCGCTCGCCACGACCTCGGCAAATCGCCTCGCATCGTCCGCCGTGACCTCGCGAGTCTCGTCTTCGCGCGCGATCAGCTCGGCGTTGCGCCACAGCGGCTTGCCGTCGCGCCGCCAGGCGAGTGCAAACGCCCAGCGCGGCATCGCTTCGCCCGGATACCATTTGCCAAGCCCGTAATGCATCAGCCCCTGGGGCGCGAAGCGTTCGCGCAGGCGGCGCACCAGCGCGTCGGCGAGCACGCGCTTCTCGGCG